>CAIOLZ010000320.1 GCA_903859265.1 uncultured beta proteobacterium | reverse complement strand
GGGCTTGCCCGATTGCACCAGCAGGGATTCGTCATCGTTGAGGTCTTTGAGCGACGCCAGAATCTGGTCAAAGCAGGCCCAGTCGCGTGCTGCGCGGCCGATGCCACCGTACACCACCAATGCCTGCGGGTTTTCGGCCACCTCGGGGTCGAGGTTGTTCTGAATCATCCTGTAAGCAGCTTCGGTAAGCCAGCTTTTGCAGTGCAGCCCGGTGCCACGCGGGGCACGAATAACGCGGGTCGGGTCGATACGTGGATCGGTATTGGTTGTCATGGAAGGCTCCTTCTGGTCAGCTAAAAATTAATCGGAATCGAAAAATGGTAGGCGGCCTAGGCCACGCCCGGCAATGCAAGGTCACTCACGCTGGTGATCAGCGCACCGCTTCGCACCATGGCGATTGCGGCTTTCATGTCGGGCTGAATATGCCGATCGTCCTCCAGATGCGGGACTTGCGTGCGCAACAGTTGTACCGCTTGCTGCAGCGGCGCGCTCGATTGCAGTGGCGCATGAAAGTGGCAACCCTGGGCTGCGGCCAGCCACTCAATGGCGATCACCGCCATGGCGTTTTCCGTCATCGGCATAAGCCGGCGCGCGCCATGCGCCGCCATCGACACATGGTCTTCCTGGTTGGCCGAGGTGGGAATGGAATCAACACTGGCCGGATAGGCACGCTGCTTGTTCTCGGAAACGAGGGCCGCCGCTGCGACTTGCGGGATCATGAAGCCCGAATTCAGGCCGGGTTTTGGCGTGAGGAAGGCTGGCAGGCCCGACAACGCGGGATCGACCAGCATGGCAATGCGGCGCTCTGAAAGTGACCCGATCTCGCAAACCGCCATGGCAATCATGTCGGCGGCAAAGGCAACCGGCTCGGCGTGGAAGTTGCCACCTGACAAAGCCTCGCCCTCGGCGCTGAAGATCAGCGGGTTGTCAGAGACGCCATTGGCTTCTGTCTCCAACAGGTTGGCGGCGTGCAGCAACACATCCAGGCAGGCGCCCATCACTTGCGGCTGGCAGCGCAGGCAGTAGGGGTCCTGCACGCGCTCGTCGCCGGTGAGGTGGGAGGCCCGGATGGCGCTGCCGGCCAGCAGGGCCCGCAGTGCCTCGGCGGTGGCCATTTGGCCCTTGTGCTTGCGCAGCTTGTGAATACGCGCATCAAAAGGCGCGTCAGAGCCTTTGGCAGCATCGGTAGCCAGCGCGCCAGTCAGCAAGGCCGACTGAAACAATCGCTCGGCCTCAAACAACCCGGCTAGCGCATTGGCGGTCGAAAATTGCGTGCCGTTGAGCAACGCCAGCCCCTCCTTGGGCCCGAGTACGACGGGCTTGAGGCCGATGCTGGCCAACGCTTGCACCGCTGGCATGCGGCCGGTGGGCGTATCGGCATCACCCACACCAATCATCACTTCGGTCATGTGGGCCAATGGCGCCAAATCACCCGAAGCACCGACGGAGCCCTGACCCGGAATGACGGGGATGACGCCGCGCATCAGCATGGTTTCCAGCATCGCCAGAGTAGCCGGTCGAATGCCGGACGCGCCCTGGGCAAGGCTTGCCAGCTTGAGCGCCATCATCAGGCGGGTTATGGCAACTGGCGTGGCTTCGCCGACACCTGCGGCATGGGAAAGCACGATGTTGCGTTGCAGCGTTTCGAGATCACTGGCGGGAATACGCACACTGGCGAGCTTGCCGAAGCCGGTATTGATGCCATAAACCGGCTCGCCTTTGGCGACGATGCGTGCCACGGTATCGGCACTGGCCTGTACGGCGTGCGCGCAGGACGCATGGAGTTGCGGAGTTGCGCCCCGGTAAATGGCACGCCAATCAGCCAACGGCACTTGGCCGGGCAATAATGTCAGGTTATTGATGCTCATGGGGACTCCTCGGTGGGTATCAGTTTCGTCGAAATTTTCCAGTAATGTATATACAAATCAAAATAAATGCAATCGATGGTTGCGCCTGGGCCATTTTTGGTCTGGCTTAAAAATGCACCATGCTTGGTTTTTATCAACACCATTTCAGTGCAAACGCACCACTTTTGCGCTCTATGTAACGCAAAAAATAAGTACAAACCCTGAGCAACATGAAACCAAACAATGTTTTAATATGTATAGGCAAATAAGCGGATGGACTGAAAAATCCCTGTCGATTTGTCGCCCAAGGTGTGAGCAAAAGCTGGCGCCTGTCCATAACCCTGAACCGGAGTTCTCCATGACGAAACGTTTTTTTCTCAAGTCGGCAGCGTGCGCTGTTATCACACTGGCATCCCTGGGCGCCCATGCGCAAGACGCGTTGGCCCACGTCAAAGCAGCCGGCGTGATCAAGGTCGGTACAGAAACCGAATTTGCACCGTTTGACTTCATCAAGGACGGCGAGCATGTCGGCCTGAACGTGGATGTGTTCAACGAACTGGCCAAGGAACTGGGTGTCAAGCTGGAATGGGTTTTGCTGCCATGGGATGGCGTGCTGCCCGGTCTGGAAGCCAATAAGTTTGATGCAGTGGCAGGCCCTGCCACCATCACCAAAGCGCGCATGGAACGCTACCGTTTCTCGCCTCCCATTGCCGAAGCGACGGTGGGCCTGCTCAAGCGCACCAGTGATGCGTCCATCACCAAGCCAGCGGACATTTCCGGCAAAGCCGTTGGCGCTGGAAAGGCCACCGCGCAGCTGGCCCAGTTGAAGCAATTTGGCGAGACCCTGCCCGGCAAGGTGGATGCGCGCGAATATCCCGGCTTCAACGAAGCCTATGCGGACCTGGCTGCGGGACGTGTGGTGGCCGTTGCCAACTCACTGACCAACCTCGCCTATGTGGCGCAGCAGCGCCCTGACACGTTCGCGCTGGTCAAGCCGGGCTTTGGTGCCAAGAGCTATTTCGGCTTTATCTGGCGCAAGGGTGCGGAGTCCGACTCCTTGGTCAAGGCACTGGACGGCGCAATTCTGAAGATGAAGGCCGATGGCCGCCTGGCCAAAATCCAGAAGAAGTGGTTCGGCGATTCTTTTGACATGCCCAACGCCGTCACCGAACCCAACTTTTAATCCCTCCGCGTTTAACGCCTGACTCACCCTCCACGGTGATTTACCCCTGACCGGTTTTGGCGCCGGCCAGGGGGTTTGGTTTTACATCCGGAAAGACGTTCATGTCCCTCCATATTTTTTCCATGATGCTGCAAGCCAGCGGCTGGACGATCTCGCTCAGCGCGATATCCATCCTGCTTGGACTGGTCCTGAGCACCGTGATTTCGGCGGCAATGCTGGCAGACAACCGGGCCATTTCGTTTGCGGGCCGGGCCTTTGTGAGTTTTTTCCGCGGCGCACCGCTGCTGGTGCAGCTGCTGCTGATTTACAACCTGTTGCCGGTGCTCGGGATCAATGTGCCCAGCGTGGTCGCGGCAATCATCGGACTCACGCTGTGCACGGCGGCCTACCAGGCGGAGAATTTGCGCGGCGGCTTCATGAGCGTGCCCAAGGGTTTGCTCGAGGCGGCAGACATGCTGGGCATGACCCATTTCCAGCAGTTCTGGCGCATCCGCGCACCCATCGCGCTGCGTGCCACTTTGCCGGCCCTGGCCAATGAAGCCATTCTGATTTTGAAAGCCTCGTCACTGGTATCCGTGGTCGGCGTGGTTGAACTCTCCCGCATGGCGCAAGACCTGGCGTCGAGCACCTTTGAGCCGTTGCCCTTGTTCGCCACGGCGGGCTTTTTGTACCTGGTCATCAACAGCTGCGTGGCGCTGGCCGCGCAGAAGCTGGAGCGTTCGTTTCGCTGGGGGGTCAAGGTATGACGCTCGATCTTGACCTGATCGCTTCGATGGGGCCAGATTTGCTGCGCGCCGGCGGCGTCACGCTGTCCACCTGGCTTTTCGGCGCGCTGGCTGCACTGGTGCTCGGCTTTGTCGTAGCCATTGCACGGCGTTACGGCCCGCAATTTCTGAACCAGATTTTGCGTGCCTACGTGGAGCTGATGCGGGGTACGCCTTTTCTGATTCAACTCTTCCTGCTGTACTACGGCGGCCCGTTCATCGGCATATCGCTCGACCCGATTCCGGCCGGCCTGCTGGGCCTGTCGGTGTACGGGGCTGCCTATTTCAGTGAAATTTTCCGCGCGGGATTTGAAGCGGTGCCGCGTGGCCATATTGAAGCCGGTGAATGCCTTGGCCTGACGCGGACCCAAATTGTGGTGCGCATCATGCTGCCCGAAATGACGATGCTGATACTGCCCGCTAGTGTCAACATGATGGTCATCATGCTGAAAGAAACCGCTGTGCTGTCTTTCATCACGGTGCCGGAACTGACCTTCAAAATCAGCCAAATCGGTTCTGCCAATTACGCCTTCGTCGAATCCCTTTTCCTGCTGGCGTGCATCTACTGGGGCCTCGTGGAGCTGTGCAG
>CAIOLZ010000319.1 GCA_903859265.1 uncultured beta proteobacterium | reverse complement strand
GTGTTGTTGCAAGTAACGCAACAAGGTTCTGGTGCGAACCACTTGGGCGAACCATTGCCTTCGATTGCGTGCCACACCGGGCGTCACAGCTGCTTTTTCAGCGTGCTCAAGGATGGCGTATGGCAAAGTGTCGAGCCGGTCTTGAAAGACCCGGCCACCATCTATAAATAGACTTATGCCTTCAAACACCTCACATTCTGATACCAGCGACGCGCTCATGCGTTTGGCGCAGACTATCGAGAGCCGAAAAGTGGCCAACGGGGGCGACCCGAATGCCAGTTATGTGGCGCGTTTGCTGAGTAAAGGCCCTGACGCTTTTTTGAAAAAAATTGGTGAGGAGGCGACAGAAGTCGTGATGGCCGCCAAGGACGCCGACCATGGCGCCGAGGCAACGAAAATTGTGTACGAAGTGGCCGATCTGTGGTTCCACAGCATGGTCGCCCTGGCCCATTACGGCTTCACGCCAGCCGATGTTGTGGCCGAACTGGTGCGCCGGGAAGGCACCAGCGGGATTGAAGAAAAAGCGCTGCGCAAGGCTGTCGAGCGCGATGCCATTGAGACCCGCGACGGGGGAAGCAAATGACCCAGGATTTCAGCCAGCCCCAACCCCCAAACGTACCGGGTTCGACCGCCGCTTTCGACGTGAATTCCCAAGCCTATTTGCAGAAAATGCAGGCGCTCAACACGGTCGGTACCATCAGTTATATATTGCATTTGATCGTTGCAGTGGCCGCACTCGTGCCTGGCGGGCAGTTGGGGCCGGTTCTGTTGATCGTCGCGTTGGTGATCGACATCCTCAAGCGCGGTGATGCCGCAGGCACCTGGCAAGCATCGCATTTCCGCTGGCGGATCAGAACGGTCCTGATTGCTGCAACCCTTTATCTGATCACTGCCCCTTTGTGGGTCTTGTTTTTGCTGCCAGGCTGGATTGCGTGGACCACGATTTCCATCTGGTTTCTTTACCGGATCGTGACCGGCTTTGTTGCCATGAATCAAGGCCGCGAGGTGGGGCCGCAGACGGAGTTGTTATGAGTAATTTGGATCACCCCCATCAGCCGGATTGTATTTTTTGCAAAATCGTCGACCGCAAAATTCCGTCCAGAGTCGTCTATGAAGACGACGAGTTTTTTGCTTTTCACGATATCCATCCCTGGGCGCCAGTGCATTTTTTGCTGATTCCGAAATTGCACATTCACTCCATGGCCCAACTCGATGAACACCACGCAGGGATGATGGGGCGCATGATGGTGTTGGTGCCGAAGTTGGCCAAGCAGGAAGGCTGTAACCCATATCCTGAAGGTGGATTCAGGTTGCTCACCAACACCGGCGCCGAAGGTGGGCAAGAAGTCCACCATCTCCATTTTCACGTCATGGGCGGACCCAGACCGTGGGCACGTGGTTAGGCAGGGACTAGAATTCGATTCAATTGTTAGGAGAATTTCATGGGTTCATTATCGATTTGGCACTGGTTGATTGTTCTGTTGATCGTGGTAATGGTTTTCGGCACCAAAAAGTTGAAAAACATCGGCAGTGACCTGGGTGGTGCGGTTAAAGGGTTCAAGGACGGAATGCGCGAAGGGTCTTCCTCCGCTGATGAAAAACCGGTTGCTCCCGCCGCACAGGTTTCCTCTGGCGCTGGCGCTGAAAAGACCACCATTGATGTTGAAGCGCGACACAAGTCCTGAACCATTGCGAGGCGCGTTGCTGCAAAGTAAGCGTCTGTTGGCGTGATTGATCTCGGCATCTCAAAGCTCGCGCTGATTGGCGCAGTTGCACTTATTGTCATCGGGCCCGAGAAGTTACCGCGCGTGGCGCGAACCGTGGGCACCCTGCTTGGCAAGGCTCAGCGCTACGTGGCTGACGTTAAAGCCGAAGTTAACCGTGCGATGGATCTTGATGAGATCAAAAAAATGCGCGAGACGGTGGAGAGTGCAGCGCGTGACGTGGAAAACACCATCCAGACGCAGGCGAGCGATTTTGCGCAGTCGTGGGATCCATCAGGACAGCCACAGGCTTTACCCTCGGAGCCGATTTATCCAACGTACCAGCGGCCCAAGAAAAATTGGCGCCTCAAGCAGTCCGCAACGCCGCAGTGGTTCAAGGCACGCACTGGCACCCGCACCAAAGCCTTGTCCGGCGCGGCGCGGGTCGCTCGCTACAGGCCGCGCTGAATCCAATCATTCAAAAACATGTCCACACAATCCCAGCACGACGATGAACTCGCCGGCACTGAGCAGCCCTTTGTTCAGCATTTGGTGGAGCTGCGCAACCGCTTGGTGAAGTCCATTATGGCGATAGGCGTGTGTGTCCTCGTGCTGGCCCTTTATCCCGGCCCGGCGGCACTCTACGACCTGTTGGCGGCGCCACTGGTAGCGTCCCTGCCCAAAGGTGCAACCCTGATTGCAACGTCGGTCATATCGCCGTTCATGGTGCCGTTGAAGATCATGATGGTGACGGGTTTGTTGATTGCATTGCCGGCTGTGCTTTGGCAGGTCTGGGCCTTTGTGGCGCCGGGGCTGTATTCCCATGAGAAAAAGTTGGTGCTGCCCTTGGTGATTTCCAGCACATTGCTGTTTTTTGCGGGGGTTGCATTTTGTTATTTCTTCGTCTTCGGGCGCGTTTTCCGCTTCATCCAGAGTTTTGCACCCAAAAGTATTACCGCAGCGCCTGATATCGAGGCCTACCTCGATTTTGTTTTGTCGATGTTTCTGGCCTTTGGGCTGGCCTTCGAAGTACCGATCGTTGTCGTGGTCTTGGCGAGAATGGGCGTCGTCAGCATCGACAAGCTCAAGAGCTTTCGCAGCTACTTTATTGTTGTCGCGTTCGTTGCGGCGGCCATTGTGACGCCGCCCGATGTGGTTTCCCAGTTGGCGCTGGCCATACCGATGTGTTTTTTGTATGAAATCGGCATTTGGGCCGCGCAGCTGTTTATCAAACACACGCAGGCGCCAGAAGACACCGGCGCTTAATCGGTTGCGCCGTATTTCAGCCAATGCGGACTGCCGTTATTTGCCCGGCACCTTTGGACGGGGGCGAACGCCCGGCTTGATGTCCAATGCCAGTTTCTGGCCTTTGCGATCAATCGTGAAACTGGCTGGCACGCCGGGTTTAAGCGACGCCACCAAAGACAACAACTGCGAGACGTCGGCTACTTTACGGTCTCCGATACTGAGAATAATGTCGCCTGGCTGGAGCCCAGCCTGGGCCGCAGGGCCTTTTTGCAAAACACCGGTGATGATGACCCCGTCCTGATTGGGAACACCGAATGCCTCCGCCAATTCAGGCGACAGGTCGTTGGGCTCAACACCAATCCAGCCGCGGGTGATTTGCCCGTCTTTGACCAAACCGTCCAGCACTTGCTTTGCCGTGGATACCGGAATGGCAAACCCGATACCCATGCTGCCGCCCGAGCGGGAATAGATGGCAGTGTTAATCCCCAGCAGATTGCCTTTGGTATCGACCAGGGCCCCGCCCGAGTTGCCAGGATTAATGGCTGCGTCGGTCTGTATGAAATTTTCGAACGTGTTGATACCCAGCTGGTTTCTGCCGAGCGCGCTCACAATTCCGCTCGTAACGGTTTGGCCGACGCCAAATGGATTGCCGATCGCCAGAACACGATCCCCCACTTGAATGTTGTCGGAATTTCCCAAAACAATCACCGGCAACTTTTCCAGATCAATTTTCAGAACCGCGAGGTCACTGTCCGGATCAGTACCAATCACCTTTGCTTTGGCATGGCGTGTGTCGTTCAATATCACTTCGATGTCATCGGCACCCTCGACCACGTGGTTATTGGTCAGGATGTAACCGCTGGGGCTGACGATGACACCGCTGCCCAATCCGCCTGTGGGCTCACTGCCCTGATCACCATAGAAAAATTTGAACCAGGGATCGTCAGGGCGAGCATGTTTGCTGGCAGCTTTGCTGGTATTGATGCTGACCACCGCGGCTGACGCTTTTTGGGCCGCAACCCGAAGGCTGTCCAGCGGAATCTCGCCGGGTGAGGGGGCTGGCGCTTCAACAAGGGAGACGCCGCCAGCCAATGAACGGGTATTGCCAATCCACTGAGGCTTGAGCGTCCCGACAACAAAGTACGCCGCGAGAACGACGGTCGCGGTTTGAGAGAATAGAAGCCAGAGTCTTTTCATGGTCCTAAATTGTAGGGCGCCGGCTTCCAATACGTCGCGAGCTCATGCACATCATTCACATCGAACCCTTAGCGCCCGCCAAACCAGAGTTTGGTGCGGCCTGCAATGGTTGTGGAATTTGCTGTTTGTACCAACCTTGTCCGCTTGGTATGGTGCTTTTCCAACGTCGTACAGGTTCTTGCCCAGCCTTGCTTTGGGTCACTCACGATCGCCAATACCGCTGCGGCGCGTTGGTGCAACCGGACGTGCTAGCACGGCAAGCATTGCCGGTGGCGTTGGGCTTTCTGGCGAGGCCATTGTCTCTGGTATTGCGTTACGCTGGCCCGAGATGGATCGCCAGTGCACGGGGCTGTGACAGCTCGCTGGAGCCTGTACCATTGCCCCGGAACGGCGCCGACCAGACCGCTTGCGACACACTGCCAAAAACCCATGATTGAACGCCAAGCGCTAGCAGACTCACTCGATTCACTCTTGCAACCAGAGCGGTTCAAGGACTATTGTCCCAATGGGCTGCAAGTCGAAGGGTGTACGCACGTTCGAAAAGTGGTCTCCGGCGTTACCGCAAGCCTGGCTTTCTTGCAGGCCGCTGTGGACGCTCAGGCGGATGCCGTGCTGGTCCACCACGGTCTGTTCTGGCGCGGCCACGATGGCCGCGTGACGGGATGGATGCGGCAGCGATTGGCACTGGTCCTGTCCAGCAACCTCAACCTCTTTGCCTACCATTTGCCGCTGGACGCGCATCCCGAGTTGGGCAATAACGCGCAATTGGGTAAACATCTGGGATTCGACGTCCTGCAGCGTTTTGGGGAGCAGATGCTCGGTTTCGCAGGGCAGCCCAACGCCGGCGCATTTGCAGATTCGGCAGCATTGGCACAACACCTGCAAAAGCGGCTGGACCGCAGCGTGACCATGGTGATCGGACACGACAGACCAGTTCAACGCATCGCCTGGTGCACCGGTGGTGCGCAAGGGTATTTTGAGGACGCCATCCGGGCCGGTTGTGATGCGTTCATCACGGGTGAGATTTCGGAGCCGCAAGCGCATTACGCCCGTGAATGCGGCGTGACCTACATCGCATGCGGACACCATGCAAGCGAACGCTACGGAGCCCCCGCGGTGGCGCAATGCGTTGCCGATCAGTTCGGCATTGACCACCAATTCATTGACATCGACAACCCGGCCTGAGGCGACCATGCAAGCACCAAGACCGATCGCCATCACCATGGGCGATGCCGCGGGAATTGGTCCCGAAATCATTGCCAAGGCCTACCAGCAAGAACCGCTTTTGATGTCCGGGACTTTTGTCGCTGGCGATGTGCAGACCATGCGCCGCGCCTGTGCAATGGTTGCCCGAACACAGGGCCGCATTGCACTTCCGGTGGCGGCACTCGGCGGGATCGACGATGTGGCTGCAACGCCTGCGCATTGCGTTCCGGTATTGCAGGTTGCACCGGTGCTCGCAGACCTGGCTTGGGGGCAAGTGAATGCGCTGGCCGGTGCGTTTGCCGGGCGTTGCCTGTTTTGGGCTGCCAATGCGGCCTTGCGGGGCGAAATCGATGCCCTGGTGACCGCGCCGATTCACAAAGAGGCTCTGCATTTGGCAGGAGCGCCGTTTGACCGGTACCCCGGACACACCGAGATGCTGCAGTCTGCCGCGGCCGAGTACCTCCATAAGGCTGTTGAGGAAGTACCGGTTCGAATGATGTTGGCCAACGACGAGTTAAGGGTTGTGTTGGTCAGTATTCACGTGGCGTTGCGCCAAGCGATTGATGCGGTTACGAAGGAAAGTGTTTTTGAGACGCTGATGATTACCCACGCTGCGCTGAGCCGCAGCCTGGGTCGTGTGCCGCGCATCGCAGTGGCCGGCTTGAATCCGCATGCGGGTGAAGGCGGTTTATTCGGCCATGAAGAACTTCAATGGATTGCGCCGGCCATCGCGCAGGCTCGCGCCAGAGGCTGTCAGGCCAGCGGGCCATTTGCACCAGACACGGTATTCATGCGCGCACGACGTCAGGCATCCAATCCCGACGCCGAGTTCGACGCGGTGGTCGCGATGTACCATGACCAAGGCCTGATACCTGTGAAGTATTTGGGTGTTGAAAAAGGCGTCAACGTAACGCTCGGGTTACCGCTGGTCAGAACCAGTCCTGACCACGGAACGGCTTTTGATATTGCCGGCCTGGGTAAAGCCGACCCCGCAAGCCTGATTGAGGCTGTGCGGGTGGCAAAAAGTATGGTTATTTCCTGAGGCTGTCGCGGATTTCCCGAAGCAGTATCACTTCTTCGGGCGTCACGACCGGAGCCGGAGCTTCGGCCGGGGCTTCCTTTTTCATCCGGTTGATCTGCTTCACCATTAAAAAGATGATGAACGCCAGGATCATGAAGTTCACTGCCACAGTGATAAAACTTCCATACGCCAACACCGGGACGCCCGCTTTTTTCAGCGCCACCAGCGTCATATCGGTGCCGGCCGGCACGTTGCCCAGTATCACAAAAAGATTCGAAAAGTCGAGTTTGCCTATGATCGCGCCGATGACCGGCATGATCAGGTCACCCACGGCAGAGTCAACGATTTTCCCGAATGCGCCACCGATGATCACACCGACGGCAAGATCGATCACGTTGCCCTTGACTGCAAATTCCTTGAATTCCTGGAGCATCCCCATGTGTATTTACTCTCTGACCATAAAAGCCCTATTGTCCACAAACCCGAGGCACTGGGGAACACGGAGCGCACTGATTTGAACCACCGGCCTGAATCATCGACCGGCCTTGCCTCAGCTACAATGTCGGCTTACCTTTAGTACGCAAATTCATTGAGGATTCTCATGAGTGAAACACTTGTCGACACAAACCAGATCGACTCCAGCAAACGGACCTGGCTGATCGCATCAGGATGTGCTGGGGCCGTTGGCGCCGGAGCCGCTGCACTGCCTTTTGTCAGTACCTTTCAACCCTCTGAGCGCGCCAAAGCCGCGGGCGCTGCTGTGGAGGTTGATATTGGCGCCATCAAGCCGGGCGAGAAAATCACCGTCGAGTGGCGGGGCAAGCCGGTATGGATCGTGCGCAGAACCCCCGAACAACTCGCTGCCTTGTCGCAGGTGACCAATCAACTGGCAGATCCGGAATCAAAACGCAAGCAGTCTGAGCTGACACCCGTGTACGCCCGCAATGAAGGCCGCTCCATCAAGCCTGAGTATTTTGTGGCGGTCGGGATTTGTACCCATCTCGGGTGCTCGCCTTCCGACAAGTTCCAAATGGGCCCGCAACCTTCTTTGCCGGATGACTGGCATGGTGGCTTCCTGTGCCCCTGCCACGGATCGACATTTGATATGGCCGGGCGGGTTTATAAAAACAAGCCAGCACCAGACAACCTGGAAATTCCCCCTTATATGTATCTTTCTGACAGCAAGCTGCTGATCGGCGAAGACAAAAAAGCTTGAGGACCTAGAACATGGCTGTATTCAAGGAAATTTCCCCCAACGCGTCTGCCGGTGAAAAGGTAACCAACTGGTTTGAAAATCGGTTCCCAACGGCTTTTGATGCCTACCGGGTCCATATGTCGGAGTATTACGCTCCGAAAAACTTCAACTTCTGGTACGTGTTCGGTGCATTGGCGATGCTGGTTCTGGTGATCCAGATTGTCACCGGGATTTTTCTGGTGATGCATTACAAACCCGATGCAGCGCTTGCCTTTGGTTCTGTCGAATACATTATGCGCGACGTGCCGTGGGGCTGGTTGATACGTTACATGCATTCAACAGGCGCGTCAGCGTTTTTTATTGTCGTCTATCTCCACATGTTCCGTGGATTGTTGTACGGCAGCTACCGCAAGCCCCGCGAATTGGTCTGGATTTTTGGCTGTGCAATTTTCCTGTGCTTGATGGCGGAAGCCTTCATGGGGTATTTGCTTCCCTGGGGGCAAATGTCCTACTGGGGCGCGCAGGTTATCGTGAACTTGTTCTCGGCCATTCCCTTTGTCGGGCCTGACCTGGCTTTGCTGATTCGCGGTGATTACGTGGTGGGCGATGCGACCCTCAACCGGTTTTTCAGCTTTCACGTGATCGCTGTGCCCTTGGTTTTGTTGGGTCTGGTGATGGCCCACTTGCTGGCCTTGCACGACGTAGGTTCCAATAATCCCGACGGTATCGAAATCAAGGGCCCCAAAGCCCCTAAAGACACCAAGGGCCATCCGCTTGATGGCATCCCTTTCCACCCTTACTACACCGTGCACGATATCTTCATGGTCAGCGTGTTCCTGATGGTGTTTACTGCCATCATCTTCTTCGCACCGGAGTTTGGTGGTTACTTTCTGGAATACAACAACTTCATTCCTGCCGATCCGCTGAAGACGCCTTTGCACATCGCGCCGGTCTGGTATTTCACGCCCTTTTATTCCATGCTGCGTGCCATTACCAGCGAAATGATGTACGCGTTAATTGCCTGCGTTGTGGCGGGTGCGGCCTTCGGTATTTTTAAGGCGCAGTTGCCGAAAATTCTGAAACCGGTAATTGGCGGTGTCGCTGTGGTGGTGATTGCGATGATGCTGGCGATTGATGCGAAATTCTGGGGTGTCGTCGTCATGGGTGGCGCAGTGATTATTCTGTTCTTCCTGCCCTGGTTGGATTACAGCCCGGTCAAGTCGATTCGCTATCGTCCCGACTGGCACAAATACCTTTATGGCGTTTTCGTGTTCATGTTCTTTATATTGGCTTACCTGGGTGTCAAACCGCCAGGCGTGTGGGGCGAAGCTTTCGGCCAGGATATTGCGCAGCGCGTTTCGCAATTCGGTACCCTTTTCTACTTCGGATTCTTTATCCTGATGCCTTGGTGGAGCCGGATTGGCGATCCAAAGCCTGTGCCTGCACGTGTTACTTTTGCAGCCCACTGAGCAGGAGACAATTCAAATGAAAAAAATTATCTCTGTTCTTCTGCTCGCTTTTGGATTCGCTGCAGGTGTGCAAGCCAATACGGAAGGCATTGCCTGGGACAAAGCACCAAACAAAACCAATGATTTGGCTGCTTTGCAAAACGGCGCCAAGGTGTTTGTCAACTATTGCCTCAACTGCCATGCAGCGGCTTTCATGCGTTTTAATCGCTTGAAAGATCTTGGCCTCACCGAACAGCAAATCAAAGACAACCTGCTTTTCCCAACCGACAAAGTGGGTGAAACCATGAAGGTTTCAATGGACCCAAAGCAGGCCAAAGAATGGTTTGGTGGCAATCCGCCTGACCTTACAGTGATTGCGCGCTCACGGTCAGGCGAAAAGGGAACGGGTGCGGACTATTTGTACACCTATTTGCGAACTTACTATCCCGATGACACCAAGGCGACCGGTTGGAACAATCTGGCCTATCCCAATGTGGCAATGCCGCACGTTTTGTGGCAGTTGCAAGGCAAGCGCAAGCCGATTTATGAGGTTGCGCAAGAACACGGTGAAGAAGTTCATATCTTCAAAGGCTGGGAACAAATTACTCCGGGAACTATGACCCCCGAGCAATATGACCAGACTGTGGGCGATCTGGTGAACTATTTGCAATGGATGTCAGAGCCTGCACAAAACACCCGTGTCCGGGTCGGAGTTTGGGTTTTATTGTTCCTTTCGGTGCTTACATTCTTTACATGGCGCCTGAATGCGGCGTTTTGGAAAGACATCAAGTAGTTATTTTTAAGGCGCCGCTGTAAACTTTTTGCGTGGCAAATTTGGAGTGGGCCAGCGAACCGCTGCCCACTCTTTTTAATTTTTAGGAGTCCCCCGCCATGATGGTGCTGTATTCAGGTACAACTTGTCCTTTCTCCCACCGTTGCCGTTTTGTGCTGTTTGAGAAAGGCATGGACTTTGAGATTCGTGATGTTGACCTGTATAACAAACCGGAAGATATCAGTGTCATGAATCCATACGGGCAGGTCCCGATTCTGGTGGAGCGTGATTTGATTCTTTATGAGTCCAATATCATCAACGAGTACATCGATGAGCGCTTTCCGCACCCGCAACTGATGCCCGGTGATCCGGTCGATCGCGCACGTGTACGTTTGTTTTTGCTGAACTTTGAAAAAGAATTGTTTGTCCACGTATCCACGCTGGAAGCACGTTCCTCTAAAGGCAATGAAAAGGCGCTTGAAAAGGCGCGCTCTCACATACGGGATCGTTTGACGCAATTGGCGCCGGTGTTCCTGAAAAACAAATATATGCTGGGGGACAATTTCTCCATGCTCGACGTTGCCATTGCACCGTTGCTTTGGCGCCTCGACTATTACGGAATTGATCTCAGCAAAAACGCAGCACCGTTGCTTAAATATGCTGAGCGGGTATTTTCGCGACCGGCCTATATTGAAGCGCTGACACCGTCTGAAAAAGTAATGCGCAAATAATTTGGCCGGGCATATGATTGACGCCAAAGACTCCAGCTCAACACGCCCCTACCTGATCCGGGCACTGTACGAATGGTGTACCGACAACGGTCTGACGCCGTTCATTGCGGTGTTGGTTGATGATTCAGTCCGGGTCCCCAACGAGTATGTCAAGGATGGCGAAATTGTTTTAAACATCAGTTTTGAGGCCACCAGCTCGTTGAAGTTGGGTAATGAGTTCATTGAATTCAAGGGTCGGTTTGGTGGCGTGGCACGTGACATTCTCGTGCCAGTTGGACGCGTTTTGGCCATTTACGCCCGGGAAAATGGTCAAGGAATGGCATTTCCAACGTCGGCATCCGGCATTGATGCGGCTGGTGTGGCACAACCGCAAGCGGACCCGCCCAATGGCCTCGCCAGCGTCAAACCGGACGATGAGCCCACCAAGCCGCGTCCCGGTGGTGGAAGGCCATCATTGACAAGAATTAAGTAATGGGTGGCATTCGGGCCACCATGGCCGTCAGTTAGAATTCCCCCCGTGCCGATTTAGCTCAGTTGGTAGAGCAACCGCCTTGTAAGCGGTAGGTCATCAGTTCGAATCCGATAATCGGCACCAGTTAATCAACATTCCCCGTAGTTTTTCGTCAAGCGGGCCGATAAAGTTTTTTGTTGAATCAGTATTTCGAAGGCGCTTGTATTTTTAGTCGAATTGTTTCGACTTTGAATCCCCGGGCCTGCAGGCTCGACAGTAGCAGGGGCGTGAGTTGACGAAGTTTCGCTGCAATGGCGTTGCTGTCGAGCAGCAAACACCAGCTTGCACCTTCCACAGGGCCAGCATGGATGCCCGGGAGCAGCGGTTTGGGCAGAAGCGGGGTGATCGACTGCAGCCTTTTTTCGGACTCTGCTGCCAGATCGGCCAGATGTGACAATATGGGCGAGTCACGCGTCGCTTGAAGCAGGCTGATAGCGGTGTTGCGACGGTTCATGGATCAGTGTGCGGGAGGGTAGTGGATGCAGTTGATTATCACGGATGCCCGATTTGCCAAAACGCGGGCAATCCATCTCAGTGGTACCAAGCTTGTTGCTGTGACACTCGGCGCTGCACTGGTTCTCGTGCTCCTGTCGGCCATGTTGTACCACTGGGTCTTCCTCAAGGGGGCGCGTGAAGGTTGGCCTGTAATCGGCAGCCTGGTTCGGTTGATCGTCAAGGATGACGTTGCACAACAAGACCGTTTCATGCGCGAAAACATCGACCTCATGGCCAAGCGCATAGGCGAGATGCAGGCCAAGATGCTCCAGATTGAGTCGCTGGGTGAGCGCGTTTCCGGCCTGGCAGGACTCAACCCGGCGGACATAACGTCCAAACCCGGTCAAGGCGGTGCGTTGGTTTCAGGCCATTCGCTTTCAATGGATGAGTTGCAAAAGACCATGGACGATCTTGATCACTTGACCCAGCAGCGCACGGACGTGCTGACGGTGATTGAATCCCGTTTGTTTGAGCAGAAGGTCCGCAAAATGATGGTGCCGACGCAGCAGCCGGTTCAGACCAACGTCCTGGGCTCTACGTTTGGCTGGAGGATTGACCCGTTTACAGGCCACACTGCGCTGCATACCGGGCTGGATTTTCCCGCTGAGCCGGGAACGGCGATTTACGCCGCAGCCGGTGGCGTGGTGGTGACCCAGGAATTCCATCCACAATACGGCAATATGATCGAAATTGACCATGGAAATGACCTGATTACACGCTATGGGCACTCGTCCAAAGTGTTTGTCAAAAAAGGCGATTTGATAAAACGCGGGCAGAAAATTGCTGAGGTGGGGACGACGGGGCGCTCGACCGGGCCGCATCTTCATTTTGAAGTGCTGGTCCATGGGGT
>CAIOLZ010000318.1 GCA_903859265.1 uncultured beta proteobacterium | reverse complement strand
TGGCCCCAGCGGGTTTCCCAAAACAGTGCCAGCTGAACGGCGCGTGGCGCGTTGCCGGTTCTGCGGTAAGTCTTCAAGGTACTTTCCCTGATGCCTAAGTGTTTTGCGATTTGGGCCGGCGTGCCGGGCATATCGTCGAGCATCGTCGTGATGTGCGGCAGGCCGGCTCCTATGGGCGCTCTGAACATTTTTTCTCCCTTGACTCGGAGCCAAAGTGTGGGCCGGTGTCAGTAAAACTGATGGCTCGAAAAAAGGGTGAAACAGGACGCTAGGCCGCGCCGTGACTGAGAAGTTGGCCCCAAAGACTGCGCCTGCGTAACTTGACATAATATACATCGTATAAAGTACAAGTCACAGCGAACAGCTACAAGGTGCCGGTTGTCGCGAGCCGGCGAATTGCTGCGTTAATCAGTGCAGCCGAGTCCTGCCGGCCTGCCTTGGATGCGAAATCCAGGGCGCTCAGTCCCAAACTGTTCTTCAGCCGTGGATCAGCGCCCGCCTGTAGCAACAGATCGACGGCTTTGGCGTTGCCGTACATGGCTGCCATCATCAGCGGCGTGCTTCCATTGGGTGATTCAGCGTCGATATAGGCGCTGTGATCGAGCAACAGTTGCATCACCTCCAAATGGGCACCGGTCGCAGCGTAATGCAACGGCGCCCACCCGGGTTTGTTAACGTCGGCATCCCGGGCGATCAACTTTTCACACAAAGCCAGATTGCCGCGGAGCGCGGCAAGCATCAGCGGACTTTCATCCTGGGCCGTGCGAACTTCAATATTGGTCGAGGGATGGTCCACCAGCGCGGCGACAACCTGGAGGCTGCCGGACTGGATGGCAAGAATCAGGCCGTACTGACCTTTGGGATCGACGCTGTTGGGGTCAAATCCACGGGCCAGCAACTGCTTGACCACACCTGCATTGTCAATTCTTACGGCCTGAAAATAGTCGTCATACGACCCTGCTTCAGCAGCAAAAAATACAATAATAACAATAAGATATAGTAGATACTTAAAGTTAAACATCAGCTTTTACTTTGGCAAATAGCCGGTCAAAGTTGCGGCTCGTGAGTTCCCCAACCGCCTGGGCATCGGAGCCGATCAGTTCGGCAATTTTTTGCGCCACATAGGGCACTAAAGCGGGACTGTTTTGTTTGCCGCGAAACGGCACTGGCGCGAGATAGGGGCTGTCTGTTTCGATGAGCAACCGGTCCAGTGGCACCAGCGCCACCACATCACGAATGTCCTGAGCGCTTTTAAACGTCAAAATTCCGGAAAACGAAATGTAAAAGCCCAGATCCAGTGCCTGCCGCGCCACTTCACGGGATTCCGTAAAACAGTGAAAAACGCCCCCGGCACAACTGTGAGAACCGCACTCGCCCTCCTCCCGCAGGATGCCCAGCGTGTCGGCGCTGGCGCTGCGGGTGTGGATGATGAGAGGCATATGCAAACTGCGCGCCGCGCGGATATGGGTGCGAAACCGCTCGCGCTGCCATTCCATGTCCTGCACCGTGCGCTCCCCAAGCCGGTAATAGTCCAGACCGGTTTCACCGATGGCAACAACCCGGGGCAATGTGCCAAGGCGGCTGAGCTCCGGCACTGTCGGCTCGCAAACTTCCTCGTTGTCGGGATGGACCCCAACGCTGGCCCAAATATTTCCAAACCGCTGAGCCAATGCATGCACCTGGGGAAATGCCTCCAGAGTCGTGCAGACGCACAATGCGCGCTCCACCTGCGCTTGCGCCATCGCGGTCTGAATCGTGTCGATCGATTGGGAAAGTTCAGGAAAACTGAGGTGGCAGTGGGAATCGGTAAACACTTAGATCGTCTGCGTGGGCCGGTCGGAAACAAGATGCGGGCCCAGAATTTCTTCGATTTTGAGTTTCAAAGCGCGCGATTTTTCATCTTTGGGAAACATGACGCCCACGCCCTGTGTGCGGCCACCAGCCGCTTTGGCCGGCGTGACCCAGGCCACTTTGCCAGCCACGGGGTAGCGGTGGGTGTCCTCCGGCAACGATAAAAGCACATAAACATCGTCTCCCAAAGCGTAGTCACGTTGGGTCGGAATGAACACGCCACCATCGGCAAATGCGGAAATGTAGGCGGCGTAAAGCGCGGGCTTTTCCTTGATGGAGAGCTGGATAACGCTGGGACGTGGGAGTACGGGTGCATCGCTCATAGTCTGTTTACCGGGTGCGTCAATGGACGGAGTTTAGTGCCGATCGGGCGCGCTCTACCAGAGCCTCTTGCATCAAACCGGCGTTAAAAGGGTGGTTCATCGTCTTTCTGGCAACAATCAGGTCGCGGTTCCACTGCCCCAGCGATACGATCGAGGATGAAGGGAGCACGCCCAGCGCAGCAGCGCTGAAAAACCTGGGCTTTGCGCCCAATTTGACCGCCAGCGCGTCGTGACAGAGCTTGTGCATCCCGTCAATCAGTTCCGGCACGCCCCAGTCCTTTACGTACGTGCTGTCCCCTCGGGCCAGTGCGAGCACAAGCCCGCTCCACTGCGCAGAATTGCGACCCGATGACGCGAAAGCCAGCGCGTCGTCCGGACGTCCGCCACTTGCAATCAGCAAATTTTGTGCATCACCGGCCCCAAGCCCTTGAGCGACCAGCCACGCCTTCGCAGCCCGCTCATCCGGCCAGTGCATGGTGTGTCCTAGGCAGCGGCTGCGAATGGTCGGAAGCAATTGGTGCGCAGATTCGCTGGCCAGCACGAACTTGACGTCTCCCGGTGGCTCCTCCAGTGTTTTCAGCAGCGCATTGGCCGTGACGTTGTTCATCTCCTCTGCAGGAAACACCAGAACCACCTTGCCGCGCCCCCGCGCACTGGTGCGCTGGGCAAATTCGATGGCATCGCGCATGCCATCTATCCGGATCTCGCGGCTGGGTTTGCGCTTCTTGTCGTCAATCTCGGATTGGGCTTTTTCTGACAGCGGCCATCCCAGTTCGAGCATGAATGTCTCAGGCATCAGCACGCACAAGTCAGCGTGGGTACGCACGTCAATCGCATGGCAGCTGACGCAATGTCCACAACTGCCGTTTGGGGTCGGCTGCTCGCACAGCCAGGCACGGGCAAGTTCCATGGCCAAGGCATACTGGCCCAAGCCCGACGGACCGTGCACCAACCAGGCGTGGCCATTTTGCGCCAGCAACGCCCGCACTTGCTGGCTAATCCACGGCGCCGCTTGTGTCATAGCATGCCCCTGTGCGCGAAGGCCGCCAACACGTCGTGCCAGACTGACTCTGGCGACTGATCTGCCTCGATGCGTGCGAATCTGGCCGGGTCACCTTCGAATCGGCGCGCATAGGCGGCCGCAACCCGCTCAAAAAAGGGCAACGGTTGTGACTCAAATTTGTCAGGTACACGGGCCCCCGCCAAGCGCTTCGCCGCAACCGCCGGCGCAAGGTCAAACCACAACGTCAGTTCCGGTTGCAGCACACCCTGCTGACTTTGCCCCTGCACCCATTGTTCAAGCGTTGCCAGAACCTGCCAGTC
>CAIOLZ010000317.1 GCA_903859265.1 uncultured beta proteobacterium | reverse complement strand
GCAATATGGGCCGCGGCGCTGATCGCGCCACCGCTGACGTTGGCTTCGCCAGAAGCCTCCAGCGACTTGGCCAGACCCTTAAAGCCGAAGCGTTCATAAAACGCGCGCAGCGCAATCGTGTCGGCAGTACCCACCGCCAGTGCGTCCAGCGCTGGTAGGCCCGCCACATGGTCTTGTAAATCGCAGTCCGTCTTGATGGTCAGCAGGGAACGGCCAATGGGCAGCCAGTCCAGGGCCTTGCGCAAGTTATCGCCAGCCGTGCCTTTGATGGCGTGCATATTGTCCAGAACGCCCTGCAAAGAGCCATATTCCTGCAGCCACTTGGCAGCCGTTTTGGGACCGACTTTTTGCACGCCGGGTACGTTGTCCACCGCATCGCCCACCAGCGTCTGGTAATCGATCATCAAATGCGCCGGCACCCCGAATTCAGCCTCGACACCAGCGAGGTCGCGGCGCTTGCCGTTCATGGTGTCAATGATGGTGATGCGGGCGTTGACCAGCTGCGCCAAATCCTTGTCACCGCTGCTCACGACCACCTCAAAGCCCTGCGCCGCCGCAGCGACCGCCAGCGTGCCAATCACGTCATCGGCTTCCACGCCAGGCACATTGAGTACCGCCCAGCCCAGCAGGCGCACCACCTCATGAATGGGTTCAATCTGCGAGCGCAAATCATCGGGCATGGGATCGCGGTGGGCCTTGTACTGCGGGTAAATGGCATCGCGAAACGTCGGTCCCTTGGCATCGAACACGCAAGCCGCATACGCTGCGGGAACCTCTTTGCGCAAACTGTTCATCATGTTGATCAGAATGCGGATGGCGCCGGTTTTCTGCACCGTCCCATCCTCCCGGGTAATGCTCATGCTGTCGCCGCCGGCAAAGAACGCGCGGTAGAGGTAGCTGGAGCCGTCAATCAGCAGAAGGGTTTTTTGTGGGTCACTCATGCAGGCATTTTGCCTTCTGCGCGGGGGGCGAAACCGGCGCCCTACAATTCAGCCATGGCGGTCTATACAGAGGTCTCATTCGACGAGGCCAACTCCCTTTTACAAACCCTCAAACTCGGCACGCTGCAGTCCATGCAGGGGTGCCCCGGCGGCATTGAAAACACCAATTACTTCGTCACAACCGACCAGGCGACATATGTCCTGACCCTGTTCGAGCGCCTGACAGCAGAGCAACTGCCGTTTTATTTGCGGTTGATGAAACATCTGTCGGTGCACGGTATTCCGGTACCCGACCCGGCTGCCGATCGCGACGGCGACGTAGTGCACACCGTCAATAGCAAACCGGCATCTGTCGTCTCGCTGCTACGCGGCAAGAGCGAGCTGACGCCCCAGCCAGCACACTGTGTGCAAGTAGGCGCCATGCTGGCGCGCATGCATTTGGCAGGCCGCGATTTTCCGATGCAGCAGCCCCATTTGCGTGGCCTGGAATGGTGGAATGCCACGGTCCCTGTCGTTGTGCCTTTTCTCGAGCCGGCGCAAGCCGCGCTTTTGCAAAGCGAGCTGGCGTATCAAAACCACATCGCTGTCCAGAGCGCCTACCTCGCACTGCCACGCGGGCCTATCCATGCCGATTTGTTTCGCGACAATGTGATGTTTGTGGCACCAGAGGCTGCGACTGGCTTTGGGCCAGACAGCGATGACTCCCAGTTACCACTGCAACCGGAACTGGGCGGCTTCTTCGACTTCTACTTCGCGGGCGTGGACACATGGCTTTTTGACATTGCCGTGGTTCTCAATGACTGGTGTGTGGACCTGGCCACCGGCGCGACGCATCCGCAGCGCTCACGGGCCATGCTGGCCGCGTATGAAAGCGTACGGCCCCTGACGCCCCAGGAGCGCAACCTGTTACCTGCTTTGCTGCGCGCCGCAGCGCTGCGTTTCTGGCTATCGCGCCTTTGGGATTTGCACCTGCCGCGCGAAGCCAGCATGCTCAAAGCACACGATCCCGGCCACTTCGAGCGCGTGTTGCTTCAGCGCATCCGCAATCCCCTGACTATGACGAGCCTTTCCGCATGAAACTTCAGATTGTCCCCGCCCGTACCGGAGTTGTGTGGGTCAAGCTCGGCATGAAAACGTTTTTCAAACAGCCGCTCGCGCTGGCCGGGCTGTTCTTCATCTTCACGGCCGCGATGTCGGTTTTGAGTCTGATTCCGGTGCTGGGCAATGTGCTGGCGCTGGCGCTGTTGCCGGGTGCAACCCTGGGACTGATGGCGGCAACCCGCGAAACGGTCAGCGGCAAGTTCCCGATGCCGACCGTGCTTTTAAGTGCCTTTCGCGCGGGTAGGCAGCAAATGCGGTCCATGTTGATACTGGGCGCGCTCTACGCAGCGGGCTTTTTGCTGGTGCTGGCTATTTCGGCGCTGGTGGATGGAGGAAAGTTTGCACGGCTGTATCTGCTGGGTGCGAGCATGTCGGCCGAAGCATTGCAACAGGGCGACTTTGAGCTGGCTGTGCTGATCGCGATGGCGTGTTACATGCCTTTGTCACTGCTGTTCTGGCACGCACCTGCCCTGGTGCACTGGCATGGAATCAGCCCCGCCAAAAGCCTGTTCTTTAGCTTCGTGGCATGCTTGCGCAATTTCTGGGCCATGACGGTTTACAGCCTGGTCTGGATGTGCGCCTTCCTGGCCATGGGCGTGGTCGTAGCCGTGATCGCGGCACTTGCCGGCAATGCAGAGACAGTCACCGCCATCATGTTTCCTTCGGGAATGCTGATGGCAGCGATGTTTTTCACCTCGATCTATTTCACGTTTCAGGACAGTTTTGAAACCGAACCGAAAGGCGATTCATGAGCCAACACAGCTTGCAGGGCCGCACGGCCGACGAAGTGACCTGGTACCGGCGGCGCGATTTTCTGCGCGCCGCGGCACACTGGACTGCACTGGGCGGCCTGGGGCTGACGCTAGAACCCGCCTTGGCCCAGAGCCGCAGCAACGTGGTGCTATTGCATGGCGATGCATTGCTCAATGGCAGCCCCCTGCGCCCTGACCAGACCGTACAGACAGGTGACACGCTCAGTACAGGCCCGAATTCGATGCTGATCTTTGTCATGGGCAATTCGGCTTTCCACATACGCCAGAACACCACCACGTCGGTGGAGCGCGGCGAAAGCCTGCTCTCCGTGAGCCTGCTGCGTATTTTGAGCGGCGCAGTCATCAGCGTATGGAGCAAGGGCAACAACCGGCGCATCGTCACCCCCACGCTTACCGCGGGAATCCGGGGTACCGGCGTTTACACCGAGGTTTTTGCACAGGAAGACAACCGCAGTTATTTTTGCAACTGCTACGGCACGGTGGACGTCGCATCCGGCAACGACGCGTTAGTCAGCCAGGCGTCCTATCACCAGAGTTTCTGGGCTGAATCTTCTCCCAAGGGTGGCAGAACACTGACACCGGCGAAGGCCATTAACCATACCGACGAAGAACTCGAAACGCTTGCTGCGCTCATCCACCAACGCACCGCATGGCAGATTGCCGGACGCAAAGGCGTCAAGGACGGCATGGGCAAGATGGACAGCGACAGCCAGCCTCACCCGGCGGCCATGCTCGGCAAGTAGTGCCAGGCGCAGGCAACGCGCTGCGGGCCACAACAGACGCTAATCAACGGCAATCCCATCCAGTGCACTAGACTCGGGGATAACATAAAACCCGGGGAAATGGATTGCTATGACAGCCCGCGTTCTGGTTGCGGATGATCACACGCTGCTGCGCGCAGGCCTGATCAAGCTTATCGAAACCCTC
Organism: uncultured beta proteobacterium; assembly: GCA_903859265.1. Taxonomy (GTDB): domain Bacteria; phylum Pseudomonadota; class Gammaproteobacteria; order Burkholderiales; family Burkholderiaceae_C; genus Allorhodoferax. The sequence continues at coordinate 1,942 of CAIOLZ010000317.1, read as the reverse complement.
CAGGGTGTTGAAGTGGTGGGTCAAGCCAGTGATGGCTTGGAGGCGCTTGCATTGGCTGGCAGTTGTTCGCCCAATCTGGTGCTGCTCGATATAGCGATGCCTGGCATGAGCGGGCTAGAGGTTTGCGCGCAACTTGTCAAATCGCACCCGGGTATCCGCGTGCTGATGCTCTCCATGCACCGCGAGCCGCAATATGTCCGGCGGGCGCTGCAAAGCGGTGCTGCCGGCTACCTGCTCAAAGACTCCGCGCCGGATGAACTGGCACAAGCCATCCGCTCGGTGACCGAAGGCAAAACTTATCTGAGCGCCGTGCTGGCGCAAAACATGCTATCCGACATGGTGACGCAGTTGCACCCCCAGAGCGCCGCGCACGCGATCGCGCTGACACCGCGCCAACGCGAGGTATTAAAACTCGTCGCCGAAGGATCAAGCACCAAACGGATTGCCATTCAACTCGACTTGTCCGTCAAAACCGTTGACACCCATCGCACCAATCTGATGAACCAGTTGGGAATCCACGATCTGGCAGGGCTGGTCCGGTACGCGATCCGCAACGGCATCGTCTCCCCCTCAGACTAGACGGGACGAGACGTTGCCATTGCCGCATTTTTTCAAATCACACGGCATAGGCTGGCGTCTTGCGCGCCTGCCGTCCGGCGGTGGCGTCTGGCCGCTGGTGGCTTTGCTGGTATTCATTACCGGCATGATTTGGGTCGCAACTTTGCTGGAAATTGCCGGCAATCGGGACAAGGCCCTGAAGTACCAGGCTTTGAAGAACGCCAATCTCGCGGTCGCACTGGAAGACCGTACCTTGCGATCGCTGGAAGTACTGGATCAGGTGCTCAGGGTGATACGCCACAATTATTTGTCACGCCTCCAGAGCGCGCCGGCAACCCTCGGCGCAAACCGCCACCCGACGTCAGGAAATGGCACGTCACTGGCAGGCTCCATCAAGATGTTGCAGTTCGACCATAACGGTGTCGGCGTCATCTCGGTTTTTGGCCCGAACGGCGATTTGGTGGAAACCACCGTGCCCGGGGGCAGCGGCAACTTTGCCGACCGTGACTATTTTCGATACCACGCCGGACATGCTGATGATGCTTTGCTGCTGGGCCAACCTATCCTTGGAAAATTTACCGGGCGCTGGCTCATCACCCTGACCAGGCGCATTGAACTGCCGGATGGCAGTTTCGGCGGCGTTGTTTTCATGGCCCTGGATCCCCTGTATTTTGTCTCCACTCCTGAGCCTATCGAGCAGGACGTTGACTCGACGGTTGCGCTCGTCGGGCTTGACGGCGTCATCCGGGTGCGCAATAGCAGAGGCAACTTGAGCTACGGAGAGGACATCTCGGCATCGCATCTGTTCAGCGAGATCAAAACCGGCGGGGTCGGGCAATATTCCGGCATCTCCTTGGTGGATGGCAAGCAGCGTGTCGTCAGCTACCGCGTTCTCAAAGACTATCCGCTGGTGGTCACCGTCAGCACCTCCTTGGAAGCCCTGCTGCACGATGCCGACAGCCGCGAATCCACCTATATCGGCCTGGCATTGCTGTTTACGGCAATGGTCATTGGCATGGGCTCCCTGGTCAATCGTGCGTGGGTTCAGAATGCTCAGGCGCTGATGCAGGTTCAGGCCAGCGAACACAAATTTCGATCCATCATCGATGTGTCACCGGTGCCCATGGCGCTCAACGACGATAAGTTCAACATCACCTACGTCAACCCGGCATTCACAGCGACATTTGGCTACACACTGGAACATATCCCGACCCTGCACCAATGGTGGCCGCAGGCCTACCCGGACGTCAACTATCGGCAACAAATACAGCAACATTGGAACAACGAAATGGCCCGGGTCAATGCGACCGGCGAGGGCTTTCGGCCCATGCAGACTCAGGTGCGGTGCCTCGACGGAACTGACCGTCAGGTACTGGCGAGCGCG
>CAIOLZ010000316.1 GCA_903859265.1 uncultured beta proteobacterium | reverse complement strand
CACGGGTACCCCGGAGAAGCCGCTGGATTTGGTGAGTTGTCGCAATTTGCTCATTTATATGAAGTCGCAATTGCAAGATAAACTCGTCAAGAGTTTTCATTCAGCGCTTCTGCCCGCAGGCTTGCTGTTTATTGGGCAGTCTGAGTCACTGAGCGTTACCGGGGAAGCGATGTTCTCGCCCATCGACCAATACCACCGTCTGTTTCAAAGGCGCCAATAGGGGCTGGCATGAAATTACTGTCGAATTTCAAAATCGCAGGCAAGCTGTATGCAATGGTGGTCGTTGCGGTTATGGGTATTTTTGCCATCGCTTTGATCGGCATATTGCAACTGAAGAATGTTTACGATGGTGCCAATTACGCCACCATCAACACCATACCCAGCTTTAACAAGCTCAATGAGGCCCGGGTCAATTTCCAGCGTGCCCGGGTGCTGGCACTTTATAACGTGCTGTCAACGGATGACACGCGTATCGTTGTCCTCGAGCATCAGCTTGCTGAAACACGCAACAGCATCCAGCAGGCTCTTGCTTATTACGAAGCAAAGCTTATTTCTGACGACGAAGATGCGCGTCTTTTGAAAGAAATTCTTGCAGCGATCAGTCAATACGAGCTGGGCGTGGATGTTGCGCTGCGGCAGGCGCACAAAAGCAGCGCCGACAACATGGCTGCGCGGGATGCGCTGGAAAAATTGGCACCGCAGGTTACGAATGTGCGCGAGGCCTTTGACAAAAGTCTGACCTACAACGAAAAGCTCGCTGACACCAGCTCAGCCCAGGCTTTGGCGCTGAAGACGAAGGCCACAGAAGTCATGATTGGCCTGGGCGTGCTGATCGCACTCATGGTCGCTGCCCTCGGTCGCTGGATTGCCCGCAGGGAATTGTCAGATCCCATCGGTGCCGTGGCGGATAGCCTCCAGCAACTTGCTGCTGGCGCACTGGACGTGACCATTTCCGGTACCAGACGGGCCGACGAGGTCGGGAACATTGCGCGGGCAGCCCAGGTGTTCAAGGAATTTGTGCAGAAGCTCGATACCCAGGGCTGGATCAAAACGCATCAAACCGACATCACCGCTTCCTTGCAGCAAGCGCAAGATTTTCAATCGCTAACCCAAATTGCCGTTTCCAAAATCACCCCGGCGATCGGTGCCAGCCATGGCGCGTTTTACGTATTTGACGGCGACCGCCACTTCAATATGTTGGGAAGCTATGGATACAGAGAGCGAAAAGAGCTGTCCAACAGTTATGCCATCGGCGAGAGCCTGATCGGGCAATGCGCAATGGAAAAGAAACCGATTACGCTCAGGGCCCCGAAAGACTACATCCGGATCAGCTCAGGCCTTGGCGATGGTCCACCGGCTTGCATCATGGTGCAGCCGGTAGTGCACGGAGATCGGGTTCTCGGCGTGATTGAAATGGCCTCTTTCCAGCAATTTTCAGAACGCGAGACAGCGCTGGTAGATTCCTTGCTGCCGGTACTTGCGACCAACATGGAAATACTGGACCGCAATTTGCGCACCAAAGAATTGCTGGCATCCACTCAGGAGCAAGCCGAGCGTATGGAAAAGCAGGCTGCCCAGCTTGAAGAGCAATCTGTGGAAATGGAGGCGCAACAAGCCGAGCTGCTTGAAACTGAAAATTGGTTTCGCAGCATTATCGAAGCGGCGCCGGACGGCATGCTGGTCGCGGACGATGCCGGTCGCATTTTGCTGGTCAACCCTGCACTCGAATCCATATTCGGCTACTCACCGGGTGAACTGCTTGGCGCTCCGATTGAGCAATTGGTGCCGCAAAGAGCCCATCAGGGGCATGACAAGCTGCGCGACAGTTTTATGAACGAAGGCCGTGCCAGGTCCATGGGTGCTGGGCCCCATTTGACCGGTCGGTGCAAGGATGGCAGTGAAGTGCCGGTTGCAATCACGCTGAGTCCGTTACCGGCACGAGGAAATCGTGGGCGTTGTGTCAGCGTCACTGTGCGGCTGACTCAGGGTCCGACGGATTTGCTGTAAGCATAAAAGAGGTCGTCTCTGACCCATCCAAGTGATTCATAGGCGGCTTGCGCGATCTCGTTGCTTTTGGCGGTCATAAGATCCAGCCTTGCCTTGCCGCCTTCGGCTGCCAATCGCTGTGCTGCTTGCAGAAGAATTTTTCCGGCTCCGCAGCGTCTTGCCAGTGGACTGACGAACAGGTCGTACAGCGTATAAATCGGCTTCGCCTCTACCGAGCAAAAGGTGGGGTAGAGCTGGCAAAAACCCACGACCTGCTGTAAGCCTTGGCACGCCAGAATGATTACGGACTCTCCATTCTCCAGCCGTTCCCGGATGAAGCTCCTGGCGAGGTCCGGGTCAGACGCTTTTTCATAAAACTGCCGGTAGGCATCAAACATTGGCACGATGACATCCAGGTCAGCAGGCGTTGCGATTCGTGTGTGGATACTGCCCATGGGCGACAGTTTAGACTCACGGCACATCCAATACCAATCCAGCCATGACCACTACGCTTGCATCCCAAACGACGGTTACACAGCCGCCAGCATTTGACGCACTTGAGGCAACAACCTATCCGGTGATTGCGGCCATCAGTTTTTCGCACCTGCTGAACGACATGATGCAGTCCGTGTTGCTCGCGATCTATCCCATGCTCAAGCTCGGCCTGAACTTGTCGTTTGCGCAGATTGGCCTTGTCACGCTGACGTATCAACTCACCGGGTCTCTGTTGCAGCCACTGATCGGCCTGTACACCGACCGACGACCCATGCCGTATTCCTTGCCGGTTGGCATGGGTTTTACGCTGGTGGGATTGCTGTGCCTCTCACAGGCGGGCACTTATAACGCGGTGCTGTTGTCGGCCATGCTGATCGGGATGGGCTCTTCGGTTTTTCATCCCGAATCGTCGCGGGTCGCGCGTATGGCAGCGGGTAATCAGCCTGGTCTGGCCCAGTCGCTGTTTCAAATTGGTGGAAACCTCGGATCTGCGCTGGGCCCCTTGCTGGCTGCGCTCATCATTGTTCGCCAGGGACAAGGCAGCGCCGCCTGGTTCTCGCTGTTTGCGCTGGTGGGTGTGGTTGTCCTGAGCTTCGTGGGGCGGTGGTCAAGCCACCATGGTGCCAACTTCAGAAAGCGGATGAAAGTCCAAGCACGCAACGGGCTTGGTCGCCGACAGATCGCCTGCTCGCTGGGGATTCTTGGGTTGCTGATGTTTTCGAAGTTTTTTTATATGGCAAGCCTGAGCAGTTACTACACCTTTTACCTGATTGAAAAGTTCGGCGTGCCTCTCGAAAAAGCGCAGTTTTTTCTGTTTGTGTTCCTGTTTGCAGTGGCTGCCGGTACTGTGCTGGGTGGTCCCGTCGGAGACCGGATCGGACGCAAACGCGTGATCTGGTTTTCTATTCTTGGCGTCGCGCCGTTCACGCTGCTGTTGCCCCACGTCGATCTATTCTGGACGGTGTTACTTTCCGTGGTGATTGGTCTGATCCTTGCGTCCGCGTTCTCGGCGATTCTGGTGTACGCGCAAGAACTCGTTCCCGGCAAAGTGGGCACCATCTCCGGGCTGTTTTTTGGCCTGGCGTTCGGCATGGGCGGTATTGGTGCTGCACTTCTGGGCCGGCTGGCAGATTCGACCGGCATCGAAACTGTGTACCAAGTCTGCGCGTTTCTGCCGCTGCTGGGCCTGCTGACCGCGTTTTTGCCAACAATGAAGAGGGCATAGACGGGTCAAAGGGCAATACGCAGCAAATTTTCGTCGGGCAGTTTGAAAACGGAGACAGCCTGCGCCAACCTGTCGGCCTGCTCGCTCAGGCTTCCTGCGGCTGCAGCACTCTCTTCGACCAGGGCAGCGTTTTGCTGGGTCATTTGGTCGAGTGCGTCGATCGACGCGTTGATCGAACTGATGCCGATGTGTTGCTGCTCCGCTGCGCTGTCGATTTCACCCACTGCGAGAGCAACTTTTTTGGAGTCGGTGACCATCTCGGTAATCGTGTGACCCGCCGCCAGTACAAATTTGGTGCCGGCCTCGACGCGACTTACGGATTCGTCAATCAGCGCTTTTATTTCCCGGGCGGCCGTAGCACTCCTGCCGGCGAGGCTGCGTACTTCGCTGGCCACAACGGCAAATCCCCGGCCCTGTTCGCCGGCTCTGGCCGCCTCGACCGCGGCATTGAGCGCCAGGATGTTGGTTTGAAAAGCGATGCCATCAATCACACCGAGGATGTCCCCGATTTTTTTGCTGCTGGCGCTGATCTGGTCCATTGTCTCGACCACCTGGGAAACAATGGTTTCTCCCTTTTCGGCCAGGATGGAAGCCTGGTTGGCCAACGAATACGCGATCCGGGAGTTTTCGGCGGACTGCTGCGAGATGGCTTGGATTTCATTCACACTGGAAGCGGTGGACTGCAAGTTGCTCGAGGCCTCTTCGGTCCGATGTGCCAGGTCGGCGTTGCCGGTCGCAATCTGCGCACTGCCGCTGGCAATGGTGTCGGTAGCTTCACGGACACGCGACACCATGCTGACAAGCGCGGATTTCATGGTGGACAGCGAGACCAGCAACTCTCCGAACTCATCGTGGCGGTTGACTTGAACCTCTGTGCTCAAATCACCTTTGGCGATGCTTGCGGCGAGGGCATTGGCCGAGGATAGCGGACCCTCGATGGACCGCACAAGGATGGGAGTGCCCAAGCCAATACCAATCAGCAATACAAGCACAATGGCTGCCGAAGTTTTCATCAGCCTTTCACGCGACTGGGCGACCTGCTGGCGGAAGTTCTCCGCTAGCTGTTGTTCGAGATTCAACATGCCACGAATGGCATCGAGGTATGCATTCGACGCGGGCACGAAATCCTTGTTCAATGCCTGGGTTGCTTCTTCGGCCTTGCCTTCCTGACGAAGTTTTCTGGCCGCGTCGCGGTACCCCAACATGGTCTTGCGGCTGTCGGCCACTTTGGCCATCTGTGCCTTTTCCTCGGCGCTCAGATCCATGGCTTCAATCGACTTTTGAACCTCGGAAATTTTGGCAGACGTGCTGGCAATCGTCGCCTTGAAAACAGCGTCCATATTGGGATCGCTGGTCGAAACCACTGCCAGCGTGCGCGCAGCATTGGCCTGTGTGAGCGCCGACCAGGACATTACAGCCTGCAAACGGGCGTTTATGGCAGTCAGTTGACTGTCCGTTTGCGCTTGAAGGGTCACGCTGCGGTACCCATTGAAGACCATGATTCCAAGCATCACGACAATGATGGTTCCAACGGAGAGCCAAAGCTTGGTGGATACACGCAGGTTTATCAACGACATAAGGTCTCCTTTTTATAGCTTTATGT
>CAIOLZ010000315.1 GCA_903859265.1 uncultured beta proteobacterium | reverse complement strand
GGGCAAAATATTCCCGCTATAAATTCAAGTGCACCGCAGAGAGCTGCTGCATGACTCTGCAGCGGACATTAAAACGAAGCGGTCTCGGCAATCGCGTTGGCCAAGTATTCAATTTTTTGCTGCATGTCCGCGTCGGTGTCGGCGTGAATGCGCGCAATGGATTCAAATTCGCTCTGGTTTTGCAAGAAAGCATCGACCACGTCCGGCGCAAAATGCGCGCCCCGCTCCGCGGTGATCACCTTCACCGCTTCGGCATGGCTGATGCCTTCCTTGTAAACCTTGTTGCTGATGAGCGCATCGTAAACATCGGCCAGCGCGACAATTCTCGCCGACAGCGGAATCGCATTACCCGCGAGGCCCCTTGGATAGCCGGCGCCATTCCATTTTTCCTGGTGGCACAGAGTCAGCTCCTTGACAGTCGTCAGGTAGCTGGAGCTGCGACCCAAGGTCTTTTCGGCGCGCACAATGGCTTCATAGCCCTGTGTCGTGTGGGTGCGCATGATGGCCATTTCTTCGGGCGCAAGGCGCCCAGGCTTGAGCAGAATCTTGTCCGGAACGCCGATCGTGCCCAGGTCGTACATGGGAACACAGGAGACCAGCAAATCAATGTTTTGGGGCGTCAACAGCGCGGCGTAGTCTTGGGACTTCTGTAAAGTCTGGGCCAGCACCCGCACATAGTTTTGCACCCGTATCAAATGGCTCTCTGTATCCGACTCGCGCAGTTCAGCGAGGGTGGCCATGGCCAGCAACACTACCTGATGGCCCTGCAAAAGCTCGCCTGCGTTGTCTGGAACGCCGCTACCGGATGCTGATGGTGTGTTTGCCATGGTTTCTGCCTCGCTGGTGCATAAAGGGTGCTTGGTACAACCATACCATTTTGCCACCAGCGGTGCGGTACTTGGCAGTTGGTTGCAGCTGCGTGGCTTCAAACTCGAGACTGACCAGCCAGGCACCGGCGGGCAACTCGGCTGCTTTTTCCACCGCGCGGTCCATGCTTTCAGGGCGCTGAAAGAGATACACCATGGAATACACCGACCAATCAACCCGCCAAAAGTCGCCTTGGCGCACGCGTGCCCAGGGGCAACGCAGCGCACACAACATACGCAAAGGCAAGGCGTATTCAATTCCTTCGAGCCGCGCCTGCGGGTACGCCAGGCGCAGTGCCAAAAGGCCATGCCCAAGCCCACAACCCGCGTCCAGTATCCTTGACCCTGCAACCAGCGGCGCGCGTTGCGGTGCATCCAGCAATGCGTCCAGAGGTGTTGGAAATAGCGGCGCGTCGCGCCATGCATTGACTGGGTATATCAGCAGCAAACCCGCTAATGGCACAAGCCAGGCCCAAGCCGGGACTGCTCCCAGTGCGGGCATGGTCAGGAATAATGACACCGGAAAGCCTGCGCCTATCCACATGCGCCGCCACCACGTGTCACCCAGCACGCTCAATGCTACGCCGACTGTGCTTGCCACACCCAATGCAAGCTCCCAGGGTGCAGCGATTGTCTCCATGGCCTTGAACACCAGCCAGGCCAGGGCCCACGCCAGCACGGCGGGCAGGGGCCAGGTGCGGAATACTTTCAGCGCACTGCTCCGGGTGAAAGACGTTCGATCAGGCCGTTGAGTTCGTCGAGCGAGCCAAACCGGATCACCAACTCACCCATCTCTTCCATCCGACCGTTGCGTTTGACCCGTTTTTTGATATGCACGTCCACTTGGGCCATCAACAGGTCTGACAATTCTTCTTCCACCCTTTTCAGATCGCGGGAATTTTCCTTTTTGGGTTTGGGACTGGTCAGCGTGAACTCGGCACTGAGTTTTTTAACCAGGCCCTCGGCCTCGCGTACCGACATTTTTTTGGTCGCAATCTGGTTGGCTGCCGTGATTTGCGTGGCCCGGTCGAGCGCCAGCAAGGCGCGGGCGTGGCCCATGTCAATATCCCCCGCCATCAGCATGGTCTGCACCGGCTCGGCCAAATTGAGCAGGCGCAAAAGGTTGCTGGCGGCGCTGCGGGAGCGACCAACAGCCTGCGCCGCCGTCTCGTGAGTGAGTCCAAACTCCTTGATCAGGCGTTGCAAGCCCTGTGCTTCTTCCAGCGGATTGAGGTCTTCGCGCTGAATATTTTCAATCAGTGCCATGGCCGCGGCGGCTTCGTTGGGTACGTCACGCACCAGCACCGGCACCGAATCAAGTCCCGCTATTTTGGCCGCGCGGAAACGGCGTTCACCGGCGATGATTTCGTAAACCGGCTGGTTCAACCGCAGTTGCGCGCCAATAGGCGCAGGTGAAGCGGCGGCCTGCTTGTTGCGTTGCGCGCGGGCGTCTTCTTCGCTCAGGCGCCTCACCAAGATCGGCTGCATGATGCCTTGCGCTTTGATGCTTTCGGCCAGCTCGTACAAGGCGCCTTCGTCCATGTGCGTGCGGGGTTGGTAAACCCCGGCAACCATGTCAACCAG
>CAIOLZ010000314.1 GCA_903859265.1 uncultured beta proteobacterium | reverse complement strand
GTGTCGAGGGCGATTACGCCATTTTGAACGGCAGCAAGACCTGGATTTCCAACGGCGGCATTGCGGATTTTTATGTCGTTTTTGCCCGTACCGGTGAGGGTCCAGGTGCCCGTGGCATCAGCGCATTTATTGTGGATGCAAATGCGCCAGGTTTCAGTGTGTCGGATCGGATTGATGTCATTGCGCCGCATCCCCTGGGCACGCTGCGCTTTGACAACTGCCGCATTGCCTTGACCCAGCGCATTGGCGAAGCGGGCGAGGGTTTCAAAATTGCGATGCGCACGCTGGATGTGTTTCGTACCTCGGTCGCCGCTGCCGCGCTGGGCTTTGCCCGATGTGCTTTGGAGCAGGCTATTTTGCGTGCCACTACACGCAAGATGTTCCAGCAAACGCTGGCCGACTTTCAATTGACGCAGGCCAAATTGGCCCAGATGGCCACCACCATCGACAGCGCGGCGCTGCTCACCTACCGCGCCGCCTGGCAACGCGACCAGGGCCGCAGCGTGACCAAAGCGGCTGCGATGGCCAAGCTGGCCAGCACGGAAGGCGCGCAGCAGGTGATCGACGCAGCGGTGCAGATTTGGGGTGGCATGGGCGTGGTCAGCGATGTGCCGGTCGAACGTCTTTACCGCGAGATTCGCGCCCTGCGCATTTATGAAGGCGCCACCGAAGTTCAGCAACTGATCATCGCCCGAGAGCTGCTCAAAGAAGCCGGCCACGTGGCTATGAAATAGCGCCACCAGGAGACACACCATGCCAAGCGCACACCTCGATACCTTCGTCCGTGACAACCTGCCGGCACCCGAGCTGCAACCGACCTTTCTGTTCAATCTTCCCGAGCTGCAGTTCCCTGAACAACTGAACTGCGCGGCTGCTTTGCTGGACCAGCACATTGCGCGGGGCAATGGTGCGCGGATGTGTCTGGTTGGTCCGCACGAACGGTGGACCTATCGGGACCTGTGGGAGCGTGCCAACCGCATTGCCAACGTGCTGGTGCATGAGATGGGGCTGGTACCCGGCAACCGCGTTTTGCTCCACGCACCCAATACGCCGATGATGGTGGCGTGTTGGTTTGGCATCGTCAAAGCGGGCGGCATTGCGGTGGCAACCATGCCGCTGCTGCGCGCCGCTGAGCTCAAACCTATTCTGGAGATTGCCCAGATCAGCCACGCCCTGTGTGACGCCAGTGTGGCCGAAGCGCTGGATGCGGCCGCCCCGGCGGCACCTGCATTGCGGCAACGTCGCGTCTTCAACGGCAAAGGCGCGGATCCCACCGATTTGGCGGGCCACAGCCTGGAAGCCGGCATGCAGCGCCAGAGCGCCGAGTTCTGCAATGTCGATACCGCAGCCGATGACGCCTGCCTGATTGGCTTCACCAGTGGCACTACCGGGGTGCCTAAAGCCACGATTCACTTTCATCGCGACGTCATGGCCGTGTGCGCCTGCTGGCCGCGCTCGGTGCTCAAGGCAACTGCCGACGATGTGTTCATTGGCAGCCCGCCATTGGCCTTCACCTTTGGACTGGGCGGTCTGGTGCTGTTTCCCATGGCGATTGGCGCATCCGCCGTGCTGCTGGAAAAGGCGGGACCCACGCAATTGGTCGAGGCGATTGGCCGCTACGGCGCTACCGTGCTGTTTACTGCGCCCACGTCCTACCGCGCGATGGCCGCGCATGGCGCGGATTTGCGACGCACCGCCTTGCGCAAGTGCGTGTCCGCCGGAGAGGCGTTGCCGGCCTCCACCCGCGCACTGTGGCAGGAGGCGACGGGCATCGTGCTCATTGACGGCATCGGTGCGACCGAAATGCTGCACATCTTCATCTCGGCTGACGAGCACGACGCCCGCCCCGGCGCCACGGGAAAGGTTGTTCCGGGATATGAGGCCCGCATCGTGGATGACTTCGGCAATACGCTGGCGCCGGGCACCATCGGCAAACTGGCGGTGCGCGGACCTACCGGCTGCCGTTATCTCAACGACGTGCGGCAAGGCAACTATGTCAAGGATGGCTGGAACCTCACGGGCGACGCCTATCTGATGGATGCGCAGGGTTATTTTTACTACCAGTCGCGCACCGATGACATGATTGTCTCCTCGGGCTACAACATCGCTTCACCCGAGGTTGAAGAGGCACTGATGCGTCACCCTGCGGTGGCGGAGTGTGCGGTCATCGGTATCGCTGACGTGGAACGGGGCCAAATCGTGAAGGCCTATGTGGTGTTGCGGCCGGAAGTTTCTGCCGGGGCAGAGACGGTCAAGGCCCTGCAGGACTTCGTCAAACAGTCCATCGCCCCGTACAAATATCCCCGTGCAGTCGAGTTCGTGGCAACGCTGCC
>CAIOLZ010000313.1 GCA_903859265.1 uncultured beta proteobacterium | reverse complement strand
GATGAACATCCCACCTCAACCCAGCGCAAATTCTATGACGGGTTCTAATGCGGACAGAAAAACAAAACGCCCCGAGGGGCGCATGTTTACTAGCTATCTGGCGGAGCGGGTGGGATTCGAACCCACGGTAGGGTCGCCCCTACGCTTGATTTCGAGTCAAGTACATTCGACCACTCTGCCACCGCTCCTAATAGGTTGCATCGCTGGGCGAAGGCCGCATTCTAGCAGGCACGGGCGCGCGCCCTGTAGTTACGCAGCAAGCGTCTGAAGGCCGCCCAGGTAGGGCCGAAGCACGCCGGGTACAGTAATCGAACCATCGGCATTCTGGTAGTTTTCCAGCACCGCCACCAACGCCCGGCCAACGGCCAGGCCGGAGCCGTTGAGGGTGTGGACCAGTTCATTTTTTCCCTGCGCATTCTTGAAGCGCGCCTGCAGTCGGCGGGACTGGAAGGCCTCGCAGTTGGAGACCGAGCTGATTTCGCGGTAGGTGTTTTGTGCTGGCAACCAGACTTCGAGGTCGTAAGTTTTGGCAGCGCCAAAACCCATGTCACCGGTGCACAAACTCATCACGCGGTACGGCAGGCCGAGTTTTTGCAAAATCGCTTCGGCGTGCGTCGTCATCTCCTCCAGCGCTTCATAGCTCTTGTCGGGGTGCACGATTTGCACCATCTCGACCTTGTCGAACTGGTGCTGGCGAATCAGACCGCGCGTGTCACGCCCGGCGCTGCCCGCCTCGGAACGAAAGCACGGTGTGTGGGCGGTGAGCTTGATCGGCAAGTCGGACTCAGGCAGCACCACGTCACGCACAAAATTGGTCAGCGGTACTTCGCTGGTGGGAATCAGATACAGGGCGGTGTTGTCGGGCTGTGCTTCACCCTCCTGTCCGCCTTTTTTGGCGGCAAACAAATCGCCTTCAAACTTGGGTAACTGGCCGGTTCCGCGCAGGGTTTCACCGTTGACGATGTAGGGGGTGTAGCACTCGGTGTACCCATGCTCCTGGGTCTGCACATCCAGCATGAACTGCGACAAGGCACGGTGCAGGCGCGCGACCGGACCTTTCATGACGGTGAAACGCGATCCGGTGAGCTTGACGCCGAGCTCGAAGTCCAGCCCGAGGGGTTCACCCAAATCCACATGGTCCTTGACGGCGAAGTCAAACACTTTGGGCGCACCCCAGGAGCGCACGACCACGTTGCCATGCTCGTCGGAGCCCAGCGGCACACTTTCGTGCGGCAAATTGGGCACAGCCAACAACAGCGTTTGCATCTCACTCTGGATCTGGTCAAGGCGCGTGGCGGAGGCTTCGAGTTCTGTTTTAAGACCTGCTACTTCCGCCATCACAGCGTCCACGTCGGCGGCGCCGGAAGGGCCTTTGGCTTTGAGCATGCCAATTTGCTTGCTCAGCGTATTGCGTTTGCTTTGCAGCTCTTCGGTGCGCATTTGAATCGTCTTGCGCTCTGCCTCCAGCGCGGTGAAGGTATCTACGTTCAAAAAAACCTGCGGGCTTTTGCGTGTTTCCAGTCGGGCGATAACGGAGCCGAGGTCTTTGCGCAGTTGGGTAATGTCTAGCATGTTGGGAGATACCGGGTACGGAAAATAAAAAAAACGATTATGCAAAAGTGCTGTCAGGCGAACTGGTTGCAAGCATTGCAGGGTCAACATTGGCGCCGCACAGAATCAGGCAAACTGTCTCGTCCCCCCGCGGCACATAGGCACCGCTTTGCAGCGCAGCCAGCCCCAAGGCAGCGGCGGGTTCCACCGCCAGTTTGAGCGCACTCCACAGCCACAACTGCGCCATGCGAATGGCTGTGTCATCGAGCAGCAAAGCGTCCTGCACGTAACGCTGGGACATCTCCCAAGCCAAGGCGCCAATGCGTCTGGCACCCAGCGAATCCGCCGCAATGCCTCCAACCGCTACATCCACCGGGCCACCAGCCTTGCGCGCCGCAAACAGTGTAGGTGCCAGCACCGGCTCCACGCCGATGACCCGCGCACGGTCTTCAAACCAGCCCGCGATACCGCCAATCAGCCCGCCGCCGCCCACGCTTACCAGCAAACTGTCGGGCAAGCCCGCCTGCTGCTCGATTTCTGCGGCCAAAGTAGCGGCCCCGGCCAGCACTTCGACCTGGTCGTATGCGTGCATTTGCAGCGCGCCAGTCTCACGCTGGCGGGTCAGCGCGGCGTCGAGCGCCTGCGCGTAGTCAGCGCCAACAACCTCCACGTGCGCGCCGAGTTGACGAAGCCTTTCCCGCTTGGCCGGACTAGCCACTTCGGGGACAAACACTTCGCAACGCTGGCCCAGTGCCTTGGCTGCCGCAGCGGTAGCGATGCCGGCATTGCCACCGGATGCGATCACCACGCCGCTGGCGGGAATCGGGTTGGCCAGCATGCGGTTGAGCATGCCGCGCGCCTTGAAACTGCCTCCCACCTGCAACTGCTCGAGCTTGAGCCAGACCTCTTTGCAATGAAGCCCGAGTTGACTGCCACTGAATTTGCACAAAGGTGTTTGCCGGATAAACCCCTGGTATCCGCCCTGCAGGCGCTGCAGGGCCTGGTCAATTTCAGCGCGCGAAAACCTGCCGGGCATCATTGGCCATCCAGCCGCAGCCCCTTGGGCAAGGGAAATTTGATCGTCTCCTCGATACCGTCCATCTTGCGCACCGACACCGCACCCAAGGCTTTGATGCGGTCAATCACCGCCTTGACCAGCACTTCCGGTGCAGACGCACCCGCCGTCAGCCCCACGCGCTGGTGTCCGACAAACCATTCGGGTTGCAATTCTTCCGCGCTATCTACCATGTAACTGGCGGTCCCCAATTTGTGCGCCACTTCGCGCAAGCGGTTGCTGTTGGAACTGGTCGGGCTGCCGACCACGATCACGATATCCACCTGCGGGCTCATCACCTTGACCGCGTCCTGCCGGTTTTGGGTGGCATAGCAAATGTCCTGCTGCTTGGGTTCGCGAACGTTGGGAAAACGTGCCTTCACAGCCGCAGCGATATCAGCCGCATCGTCCATGCTCAGCGTGGTTTGGGTGACGACCGCCAACTTGTCGGTCTGCGACGGGCTGATGCGCGCCACGTCCCCAACGTCTTCAACCAGATGGATGCCGCTCTCCAGCTGGCCCATGGTGCCCTCCACTTCGGGGTGCCCTTTGTGGCCGATCATGATGAACTCATACCCCTCTTTGTGCAGCTTTGCCACCTCGACATGGACCTTGGTCACCAGCGGGCAAGTGGCATCAAATATCTGAAACCCGCGCGCGGCCGCGTCGTTCTGGATCGCGCGGCTCACGCCATGGGCCGAAAAGACCAGCGTGGCGCCGGGTGGCACATCGTCGAGCTCTTCGATAAAGATCGCGCCTTTGGATTTGAGGTCGTTGACCACGTAGGTGTTGTGGACGATCTCATGGCGCACGTAAATGGGGGCGCCGAACTTGGTCAGCGCTTTTTCAACGATCTCGATGGCGCGGTCCACACCTGCGCAAAATCCGCGCGGCTCGGCCAGCAAAATTTCAACCGGCGTACTCATAGCACACCAATCAGCTGGACTTCGAAGGCCACCGGCTGGCCCGCGAGCGGATGGTTGAAATCGAACAGCACCGCGTCGTCGCCCTGCAGTTGCAGCACCACGCCGGCAAACTGTCCTTGCCCGTCAGGCGTCGGGAACTGCACCACATCGCCCACTTGGTAGGATTCCAGCGGATCACCCATTTGCGTGAGCACCTTGCGCGCCAGCCATTGCTGCATATCGGGATTGCGCTCACCAAATGCGGCTCCGGCGGGCAGATCGAATGTGGCACGGGTGCCCTCCTCCATGCCCATCAGGCACTGCTCCACCGCCGGTGACAGCTCACCCGTTCCCAGACTCAAGGTCGCGGGTTTGCCGGAGAAGGTGTTGATGATGTCACCGGCAGGCCCGCTAAGGCGGTAGTGCAAGGTCAGGAAAGAGCCCGCTGCCACGCGGGGTGTCGATGTGGTCATAGAAGTCCCGATAAACTGGGCTGTATTGGTGCGACTCGATGTCGCTTCATTTTGGCCAACTGGCCGAATATATCAGTGGATGGTTTCCCTCTCAGGAGGCTCCATTCTGCCCCCTCAAAAGGGTTAACTTTGTAGCAGCCAAATGGCTCTAATTTGGCTTCTACGCCCCATGCCTTCAGGGCTTGGGAAACAGGGAAATGCACGCCTAAGGCATGTATTCCGTTGCCAAATAGAGACATATTCTCGGGATGAGAAGGCCTTGTTGCAATTTGTTACAAATTAATTTTGTGGCAACAGTACTGGTAGATGAGCGCAACCGCTCTCTGTGTCTTGTTTCCTATTGAAACCACGTCTGGAACGGCGTGACCTTGACCACACGTGCGCCTGGAGCAATCCTGGGGTGCGAAGCTGTGGATAAACGACCTGTGCACAAGCACACAAGACTGACGCAAGTCAATCCCAACCTCACGAGCAAGAAGTGAGGAGGTCGCCGGGGTAAAGGGTATGGGAAATCTAACGTGAACTCTCGCTTGAACCGTCGTTAACAGTAAGCAGCTAACGCTTGTTTCTCCCGCAAGGGAGGAGCTGCGGCCAAAAGGCACGAAGTCGGGTTGTGTTGGTCAATGACTTCACAACGTTCCCAAATGACTTCCGGCGGAAAGAGGGTCCCTAACCCCATCGTCTGGCCTGCCAGCCAGATGGGCACAGAGGGAAACGAGGTAAGCCCCACTCACTGCCAGAACCGCAAGGTGCTGGCAACCTGCGCGTAAGCAAGGGCTATGGTGGAGGGGGTAAAGGATGAGGTAGGAAGCGAAAGCCCGGTTGTAACGACCGGGATAGGGCATATGTCCCGCAGTGAAAGCTGGCTGACTTACCTCGGGTGCGACAGCGTAACGCCGTTGCGACTTTTAACTATGACCCAGAGGGTATCTGACCCTCTGGGTCAGTGCCTTCTTCAAATGGGTTTTACCTAGCTGGAGAATGGTATGGAACACATCGGTAACGATGCTGCGTCTCCGGGCGAAACAAGTGATTGGCACTCCATTGATTGGAAGGCCGTCATGCAGTTCGTAGGAAAGGCGCAGATGCGCATAGCGCAGGCAGAAAGGAGAAGGACTTCCGACGGGTCGCAAGACTCACACGAAGCCTGATCCGATCTTGGCAAGCCAGGGTACTGGCGGTCAGGAAAATAACGGAGAGCCCGGGGAAGCGGACGAGTGGCATCGACCGCGAACTTTGGGACACGCCAACGAAAAAATGGAATGCGATTGGTTGTCTAAACACCAATGGGTATCGGGCTCGCCCCTTACGGCGGGTCTACATCCCAAAGGCTAACGGGAAGGAAAGGCCACTGGGCATACCGACCATGAAGGACAGAGCAATGCAAGCGCTGTATTTGCTTGCGCTGGAACCGGCCGTGGAATGTGCGTCCGATCCGAACTCTTATGGGTTCAGGAAAGGACGATCAACGCATGACGCCCGGAGCCAGTTGTTTGTATCTTTATCCAAAAAGGCTTCGGCCGAATGGGTGCTGGATGCAGACATCAAAGGGTTCTTCGACAACATCAACCATGAATGGCTGCTGAGCCACGTCCATATGGACAAGGCGATGCTTCAGAAGTGGTTGAAAGCCGGAGTGATTGACGCGGGTCAACTCCAACGCACAGATGACGGTACGCCACAGGGCGGCATCATCTCGCCGACGTTAGCGAACATTACCCTCAATGGGCTGGAAACAGAACTGATGCAATTCCTTCGGGAAAAGCTGGGAACAAAACCGGCAAAGAGAGGAAAAGTGAACCTGGTGCGGTATGCCGATGACTTTGTGGTGACGGGCAGCTCGAAAGAGTTGCTTGAAACCATCGTCCAACCGTGGATAGTGGAATTCCTGCGCGAGCGGGGACTGACGCTGTCCATGGAGAAGACGCGCATCGTGCATATTGATCAGGGTTTTGATTTTCTAGGGTGGAACTTCCGTAAATACGGGGGCAAGCTGCTCATCAAGCCAAACCAGAAAAACGTGAAAACGTTCTATGGCAAGGTCAAGAAGATCATTGCGACTTCGCTGTCGGTTCCGACAGAAACGCTGATAAAGCGCCTGAATCCGGTTCTCAAGGGCTGGGCTCAGTACCACAAGGGGGTTGTTGCCAAACAGACCTTCAGCAAAATCGACAATCTGATTTATTGGAGGTTGATGCGCTGGGGAAAAAGAAGGCATCCGCGCAAGACGGCAGGCTGGGTGTATCGCCACTACTGGAAACAGTGTGGCTCATGCAAACAGTTTGCGGGATTGCAAGATGACCCATTTGGGGGTGATGAAAGAATACTGCTGCCGCTGTATTCCTTGGCGGACATGAAAATTGTTCGCCACGTCAAGGTGAAGGGGGATTACAACCCGTTCCACCCCCATTGGCAGGCTTATGGGGAGAAACTGCGAGTGCAACGAATGGGTGACACCATTTGGAGCGTTCAAAGGGCTTCTCTGTGGTTTGACCAAGGTGGTAAGTGCGCTCTCTGTGAGCAAGAAATCGACATGGCTGATGAAAACATGGACGACCACCATATCCTCTATCGGCAGCTTGGAGGAAGTGATGCTCTCTCCAACCGGGTGCTGTTACATCCGATTTGTCACAGGCGTGTCCACGCCCTTGGTTTGAAGGTTATCAAGCCGGTCCCAGCACGGGGACTTTAATCTGATGAGTTGGTGGAGGGCTATGCAGTCCAACGAAGCCAGCTAATCAGGGGTCGTGTCTGAGCCGTGTGCGGTGAAAGTCGCAAGCACGGTTCGTCGGGGGGGATGCCATCGTAAGATGGCATCCCTACCCTCCTAGAAAGCTGGTGCCGAGCAAGCCCGTATATGACTGTAAAAAACCTCCCCCCGGACGCCCGACCCCGTGAAAAACTGCAAATGCGCGGTGCATCAGCCCTGAGTGATGCAGAGCTGCTGGCGCTGCTGCTGCGCACCGGCATTGTCGGAAAAGGTGTGCTGCAAATGGCCGATGAACTGCTGCAAATCCAGGGCCGCCGCACAGCCGATGGCAGTGCGCGCGGGTTTGGCGGCATCTCCGGCCTGCTCAATGCGACCGATGAGGACTTGCGCCAGGTCAAAGGTTTGGGCCCGGCCAAGCGCGCTGAAATCATGGCGGTGCTTGAACTGGCGCGCCGAGCGGTGGCCCAGCGACTGACCGAGCGCACCGTGCTGACCGATCCACAGGCTGTCAAACACTGTGTGCAGCTGCAACTGGCGAATCGCCGGCATGAGGTGTTTGCGGTGTTGTTTCTCGACGTGCAAAACCGGCTTTTGACGCTTCAGGAAATGTTCACCGGAACGCTGACACACAGCAGTGTGTACCCCCGGGAGGTTGTCATCGCCGCATTGCGCCACCAGGCCGCGTCGGTGGTTCTGGCCCACAACCATCCCAGTGGTACGGTGCAACCCTCAGCCGCCGACATTGCCCTCACGCGCACATTGAAAGCGGCACTGGCGCTGGTCGATGTGCGGGTGCTGGACCACATCATCGTCGGCCCGGGGCAATCGTTGTCCATGGCTGAAGAAGGACTGATGTGAAGATCAACGCGCTCTCCGACCTGAAAAAAGTCAAGGCCGCCATCGAGGAACAGGCCGCGCGTGAGGCTGCGGCTGCAGCCCGGCGGGCGCTGGAAGCCAAGCGACAGGAAGCCCAGCGCAACCTTTTTCAGACGGCGGTCGGCACCGTAAAAAGGCTTCCCGACAAAGGCGTCGCCAATCTCGCGCCCACACCGCCGGCGCCGATTCCCAAACAGCACCAGCGCGATGAGGCGGCCGCCTACCAGGAGGCCATCAGTGATGAAGTGGACGTCACCACTCTGCTTGACACCGATGACCAACTGAGTTTTCGCAGGCCGGGTGTGGGTTCAGACGTAGTGCAAAAGTTGCGCAAGGGCAAGTGGTCGGTGCAAAAACAGGTGGACCTGCACGGGCTGCGCACCGACGAAGCGCGCGAAGTGCTGACCAACTTCGTACGCGAATCCCATCGCCAGGGCATTCGCTGTGTGCGCGTCATCCACGGCAAAGGGCTGGGATCACCGGGCAAGGCGCCGGTGCTTAAAGACAAGGTGCACCGCTGGCTGACGCAAAAATCGGAAGTGGTGGCCTTTGTGCAAGCCCAACCCGCACAGGGCGGTGCCGGTGCGCTGCTGGTGCTGTTGCAACCGGTGCGGGCAGCCTCCAACTAAAAACCGCGTAGCGCACTAGCGGCTGGCGTTCGGGAAAAACAGTTGCTGGCCATCGATCTTGTAGCCGGCAATTACCGTTTGCCCGGCGGGAGACGTGATCCAGTCAACAAACTTTTGCGCATCGGCGGCCCTCACATGCGGGAACTTCGCCGGGTTGACGACCATCACGCCGTATTGGTTGAACAGGCGTGTGTCGCCTTCCACCAGCACCGCCAGATCGGCGCGATTTTTGAAGCTGAGCCAGGTGCCCCGGTCGGCCAGGACGTAGGCGCCCGTGCTGGCGGCCATGTTGAGCGCCTGGCCCATGCCACAGCCGCACTCGCGATAACCGCTGCCTTTGGACAGGGCGTCGCCCGACAGTGCCCAGAAGCGCAGTTCCGCCGCATGGGTGCCGCTTTTGTCACCGCGTGAGATAAAGGCCGCGTTCCCCGCCGAGAGTTTCTTGAGCGCTTCGACAATGTCTTTGCCCTTGACTTTTGCCGGGTCAGCGGCGGGCCCGATCAGGACGAAATCGTTGTACATCACCGGGTAGCGTCTGACGGCAAAACCCTCGGCCACCACTTTTTCTTCGGCCACCTGATCGTGCACAAACAGCACGTCGGCGTCGCCGCGGCGCCCCATGTCGATGGCCTGCCCGGTGCCTACTGCCACCACCTTGATGTCGATGCCGCTGGCTTTCCTGAACTCCGGTAGCAGGTAGGGGAACAGGCCCGATTGCTCCGTCGATGTGGTCGAGGCCATGGTGATGGTCTGGGCCGGCGACGCGATGGGGCCCAGGGCCAGTGAAGCCAGAAATGCCAAAACCGGCCACTTGATTAAATTCATCCCAGTTCTCCCTTGACAAACAAATGGGCATGCGGGTAGTCCCGTTGTAACAACGGTCCCTCAAAGAATTCCCCGGCTGGCAAATCCGCCAGCACCCGCCCCTGCTCCAGGTAAACCACGCGCGTTGCCAGACGTTTGACCTGACCGAGGTTGTGGCTGGCAAAGACCAGCGTCATGGCGGGTTGCTGCACGGCGATGTTTTGCACCAGCGCCTCCACCTCGCGCTTGGCATGCGGATCGAGGCTGGAGGTGGGTTCATCGAGCAACAACATGCTCGGCTCCAGCGCATAAGCACGTGCCAACGCAACCTGCTGCTGCTGCCCGCCAGAAAGCTTGTCAGCCTGGCGATGCAAAAGTTCACCCAGACCGAAGCTCTGCAGGGCTGTTACCGCCCGCCCTTTGGCCTGCGCCCACGGCATGCCGCCCAGCCACAGCCCCAGCGCGAAGTTGTGCAGAACTGATACGCGCAACATATGCGGATGCTGAAAAACCATGGCCTGGCGCAAGGCATGGGCACGCTCAATCTGCCCCTCGCGCAGCGGTAGCAACCCGTGCAGTACCCGCAGCAAAGTACTCTTGCCGGACCCGTTGGAACCGATCAGCGCAACGCGCTCGCCCCGGCCAATACGCAGCGTTACTTTGTCCAATACAGGCACACGCCGACCGCTTGCGAACCAGACGCTGGCATGATTCAGGGCCACCAACACTTCCGGATTCACCAGCGACCCATCACCCTGCATATCCGGGAGCCTTCGCGGCCCTGACCATATCTTCACCCTGACCGCCTACGTGACGCAACAGCGCAATCAGCGCATTGAGCAGCCACACCACCAGCAACAGCACCATCCCCAAACCCAGGGCCAGCGGCAAATCGCCCTTGCTGGTTTCCAGCGCGATCGCGGTGGTCATGACACGCGTGAATCCGTCCACATTGCCCCCGACGATCATGACCGCACCCACTTCAGAAATGGCACGGCCAAAGGACGCAATGACCACCGTCATCAGCGCATGGCGCTCGTCCCAGGCCAGCAGCAAGCCCCGAAGCAGGGTGAGCGCACCCAGCGATTGCAGTTGCTCGCCGTGCTGCACCTGAGCGTCGTCCACGACCTGGCGGGTCAGCGCAATGACCACGGGCGCTACCAAAATCGTCTGTGCCAGCACCATCGCCTTGAGCGAAAACAGCCACCCCAGGTAGCCCAGGGGCCCGCTGCGCGACAACAGCAAATACACCACCAGGCCGACCACCACCGAAGGCACTGCCAACAGCGTGTTGAGAACGGTCAAAAGGCCGGTACGTCCGGCAAATCGGGCAACACCCAGCCAGGCTCCCAGCGGCACACCCAGCAGGCAAGCCAGGGCAGACGCCAGGGCGCTGACACCGAGCGACCGGGTAACGATGGATAGCAGTCCGGAGTCGAGTGAAAAAATCAGATGCAGCGCGGTGGCCACGCTGTCGGTGAGGCTGGTCATACTTGCGCTATCGTAGCTTGGCTGACACCCTCCACCCATATGAATCACCGTGCATAGGCTTCAATTTCATTACACGCTCTCGCGGCAATCGAGTCCGGCGCAGGTGCGCAATCCGCTGATCGATTTGCTGCAAGCCATAGCAACCCACGGTTCCATTTCTGCCGCTGCGCGGGCGCTGCATCTGAGCTACCGGCACGTTTGGGGTGAACTCAAGCGCTGGGAGCAGGTACTGGGCAGCGAGTTGCTGGTCTGGGAAAAGGGCCAATCCGCGCGCCTCACCGAATTTGGCAGCAAGCTGATGTGGGCCGAGGGACAGGCCCAGGCGCGGCTGGCACCCCAAATTGAGGCCTTGCGCAGCGAACTCGAACGCGCTTTTGCTGTGGCGTTCGACCCGGACGCGCACGTTGTCACGCTCTATGCCAGCCACGACCATGCTTTGGGCGAATTGCGTGAAGTGGCCCTGTCCAATGAACCCGACGGCTTCGCTGAGACAGCGCCGCAACAGTTGCACCTCGATATCCGTTTTTGCGGCAGTGTGGATGCCATTCGCGGCCTCAATGAAGGGCGCTGCGTGATGGCGGGTTTTCACACCCTGCACAGCCCCGCGCCGGGCTCCCTGGCCGAGAAAACCTACAAGCCCCTGCTCAAACCCGGGTTGCACAAGATCATCGGTTTTGCCAGCCGGATGCAGGGCTTAATGGTGGCGCGCGGCAATCCGCTGGGCCTGCACAAACTACAGGACGTCGCCCACACGAAGGCCCGATTTATCAACCGCGCGCTGGGCACCGGAACGCGTGTGGTGCTGGACGGTTTGCTGGAGCAGGCCGGTATTGCCTCTCACGCCTTATGGGGGTATGGGAACACCGAGCCATCCCACAGTGCGGTGGCCCATGCCATTGCCAGCGGGGCGGGCGATGCGGGTTTGGGCATCGAGAGCGCGGCGCGCTCGCAAGGGCTGGATTTTGTGCCACTGGCGCAAGAGCAATACCACCTGGTTTGCCTGAAATCGGCGCTGGAGGACCCCGCCATCCAAGCCCTTCTGGCCCTGCTGCAAAGTACACGTTGGCAAGCGCATCTTGCGGCCATGCCGGGCTATGCGCCGGTCCAATCCGGGCAGGTGCAATCCTTGCGAAAAGTGCTGCCATGGTGGGATTTTCCGGTTAAAGCCCGCGCGCGCCGAACAGCATATAAGCCCTGACGCTAGCCACCCCCGCGCTGCATGTACAAATCGAAGCGCGTCATGAAGGCATGGCGCGCAGCGTCCTCCACGCCGGCAAAACGAAAACGCACCAGCAATCGCGGCATGCTGATTTGGGCGATTACGCGGGGCGTTGCGACTTCCCACTTCAAGCCCAGCGCGCCATCGCCGATACGAACACCCACGGTGCAATCCTGGCGCTTCCAATGCTGATCACCAATGGCCTGCGGCAGCCAGCGCAACCAGTCTTCCTCGGTACAGGCCATATCGCGCTCAAAACGCTCAGGGTAGAACGATTGCATGTGCCGACCGGTTCTGCGCGCAACTAACCTCCCGCAATCGGAGGCCAGATGGCCAGGGCATCCCCCTCCTGAAGCGGATGATTGGCGCGTTGATCGGGTGCGATATAGGTGCCGTTGACCAGCACCAGATGCACCATTTTTTCCGG
>CAIOLZ010000312.1 GCA_903859265.1 uncultured beta proteobacterium | reverse complement strand
TGCGGGCATCGCCATCGGCGACATCGGGCTGTATGCAGCCGGTTTTGGCGCACGCAGCCTGCCCTGGTTGCGCCGCAAAACCATCGAAGTGGAGCAGCACCACAGCGTAAAAACGCGGTTGGAGAAACACCTTGCGAGCGCAATTTTGCTGGCCCGCGTGGTTCCCGGGCTGCGGCTGGTGACCTATACCCTGTGCGGTTTCGCCCGCGTACCACTGGTCCCCTTTTGTCTGTGGGTGTGTACGGCGGTGGCCATGTGGACGCTGGGCTTGTTCTGCTTGGGCGCGGTGGCTGGCAGTGCGTTGGCCAATACCTTGCACCTGCCGCAACCGGTGGCTGTCGCCTTGCCCATCATTGCTGTCGCCATTGCAGTGCCGCTGGTGAAACATTTCAAACAGCGCAGAAAGACGCTTGCCGCATGACTACTAATCGCCATACCCCGCATGAGGGCATGCCGCCGCTCGATGAGTCCGGCGCGCCCTTGAGCTTTTTTGAGTTCTGGCCCATGTGGGCTTTCTATCCGCCGGTTTTTTTGTACGTGCTCTGGCTGATGGTGCGTTACCGCGGTATTTTGTTGCCGACGGTGGCCAACCCGTCGTTTCCCGGCGGCGGTTTTTTCGGTGAATCGAAGGCCGAGATTCTTGCCCTCGCCGTCAAGCATGTGCCGCAGTGGGTTGCGCCCTTCATTCTGGTGAACCGTCCGGCTTTGCCTGAACAGGACGGCCAGGCGCTGGACGCCTTGACGGCATCGACGCTGGTTCGCATGCAAGAGGCCGGCCTTCACTTACCCATCGTCGCCAAACCCGACCTGGGTTGCCGCGGCGCCGGCGTCAAGCTGCTGCGTTCGCAAGCCGACCTGCGGGATTATCTGAAAGCTTTTCCGGCCGACGCGCAACTGCTGCTGCAGCAGCTGGTGGACTTTGAAGGCGAGGCCGGCATTTTTTACAGCCGCCAACCCGGTGAAAAAAATGGCCGCATTATTTCCATCACGCTCAAGTACTTCCCACACGTCACGGGCGACGGGCGCAGCACATTGCGGGAACTGATTCTGGCCAACCCGCGGGCCGGCAAACTGTCCCATCTTTATCTGCACCGCCACGCCCGGCGACTCGATACGGTGCCCGCTGCTGGCGAGCCGGTTCGGCTCGCCTTTGCCGGAAGCCACAGTCGCGGTGCCATCTTTCGCAATGGCACGCATTTGGTCACACCTGAGATGGAAGCAAGCTTTGACGCCATTTCCAAAAGCCTGCCGGAATTTTATTTTGGCCGCTACGACATCCGCTTTGCCAGTTTTCAGGATGTGCAGGCGGGCAAGGGTTTCACCATCGTCGAAGCCAATGGCGCCGGTGCCGAAAGCACGCATATCTGGGACCGCGGTACGGGAATATTCAAAGCCTGGCGGGACCTGATGACGCAGTACCGCTTGCTGTTTCAAATCGGACGCGCCAATGCCGACCGCGGCTTTCGACCTCTGACCCTGGGTGAATTCCGCCAGTGGCATCGGCGCGAAAAAACCCTCACCCCCCTTTACCCAGCCACGGACTGATCGCCCATGACACACGCACTTGACTACCCTTCGTCTGCCAAATCTTCTGTGGCCACGCTGTGGCACTACAACACGGTGCTTCTCCAGCAGGCCATCGGGATGATTGAACTGCTTTTGACGCAGGCCCATCCGGACTTTGTTTACGGTCGGGCTGTGGGCCCGCACCTGCGGCACATTGTTGAACACTACCAGGCCCTGCTGAATGCACTGGCTGTGCCAGGTGCCAGTGTGGACTACGACGCGCGAGAGCGGGATCCGGGCATGCAATCGCATCCACCGATGACCTTGTCAGCGCTGCGACACGTGATGGGAGAGCTCGACATCCATGCCCAGGATGCAACGCTTGTGCTTTCGACACCGCTCCTGACGCACCTGCAAACCGGAGTGTGCGGAGAGCTGGAAGCGACGGTGCCTACTACCTTGGGGCGGGAGTTGTTGTTTTTGGCCTCGCACACGGTGCACCACTATGCTTTGCTGGGCCAGTACTGCCGGGACGCGGGTGTTGAGCTCGGACACGATTTCGGCAAAGCACCCTCCACCATTGCCTTCGAGCGCTCCAGCCATGCAGTTGGCGCCTGACGATGTGCTTGATTGCATGGGACTGGGAGCCGGGGGCGTGCGCCAGCCTGACTTTGGCCGCGAACCGCGACGAGTTTTATAACCGGCCTACGCAAGCTCTGCACTGGTGGGAAGGCAACGCCGTGCTTGCCGGGCGCGATTTGACCGGGGGTGGCACCTGGCTGGGTGTGACCCGCAGCGGGCGTATGGCTGCCTTGACCAATTTCCGGGATCCACAAAACTTTCGTGCCGATGCCAGCTCTAGAGGGAAACTGGTAGCGGATTTCCTGCTTGGCACGCACACCGCGGCGGACTATCTCAACGCCGTGTTGCCATCGGTGCAAAGCTATAACGACTTCAACCTGCTGGTGTGGGACGGCCGGGTTTTGATGGGACTGGAGAGCCGCCATAGGCACTTCTTCGAACTGGCCCCTGGCATAGGCGCTGTGTCGAATGCGGATTTTCAGACACCCTGGCCTAAAGTCGAGCGGTTGCGCGCGGGAATGGCGCAGTCACACGCGCTGGCGCTTCCCGCAAAGGAACAAGCGTTGTGGACATTGCTTGCCGACGAGCACATCGCGCCCGACGAACAGCTACCCAAGACTGGCATTGCGCTGGAACGCGAACGGCTGCTCTCACCGGCATTCATCAGAACCCCGGGTTACGGCACGCGGGCGAGCACGCTTGTGCACATAGACTGCGCCGGGCTGTGGATGAAGGAGCGAAGGTTTGACGAACAGGGCCTGACCGGCACATCCGCATTCACAGGCTGATCCCAAACCGCTGGCGACGTTGTGTCATGTGCGGCGAGCGCAGATCCAGACAGGTCAGGAAGTCGATGGTTCCAAAGGCTCTGTCCATGGCCGGTGGCCCACAAATCCATGCGCCCAAAGCCAGGTAGGTTGACAAGAGCTTGGGGATTTGAACCGAAGCACCTCGGGTTTCAACAGGCTTGATGCGCATGGCCTCCAGGGGCTCCGTGCGCAAATGGTCGGGCGCCAGCGAGCGCCGCAAAGCCCCGTAGGCCGCCTGCCCCACGGCAGGGTCCTGCGAGGTGAGCGAGCTGCAGCCAAACAGGTAGCGGGCCTGGTGTGCATTGGCATATTCGGCAATGCCGCGCCACAAAAGGCTGAGCACCTGCATGGAACGATGCTCTTTGGCGATGCAGGCCCGCCCGAGCTCCAGAATTTCGTTGCGGTGTGGCGCATAGACCGAAAAATCAAACTCCTGCGCACAGTAATAGCCCAGGTTCTGCGCCGCGCGCTTGCCGGTTTGCAGCCGGTATGTTCCAACAACGCGGCCCGTGGACTCCTCGACCACGACCAGGTGGTCACAAACGCCATCAAACGGATCTGCATCCAGACCCAGCGCGTAAGACGTGGCGAGGCCCTCGCACAATTCCAGATTGAAAACTTCAAATCGCAGCCTCTGCAGGGCCTGCAAATCGGTTTGCGAGTCTGCCAGCTTCAATCGGTAGGGCGCTTTGGATAACCGGTAACCCAATAAGTTCGTCATATGCGTTGCAGCCGATCCATGCAAATCAAAGGGGTTCGTCGCCGCAAGCGCCGGTTTCTTACCCTGAGCACAACAATTTTCGGCCCGTGTCTGCCAGCGCACACACCTTCGAGGGTGACGCGGCCCATACTGCCAGCGCATCTCGCGCCTTTCGTCGGAGGCGCGATGCGAACAATGGCAAGTACCACCCACCCCATCGCAGATCCCAAACCCGGAGTTACGCCGCTGCCAACAACCCATCGCATTGGCTTGGGGGTGGGGGTCGCGGCGCTCCTGATCGGGTGCTGTGTCGCGGTTGCATTTCCGCAGGAGCGGGCAATTTTTCTGATTCTGCTGGCGGTGAGCATTGTTGCGTTCGCAACGACGCTGACCCTGACGGTATTGCGCCAGCACCCGGCAACCGGTGAGCCGACCCCGCCTGAGTCGAAGCCGCAACCCAAGCCAGCACCTGCAGTTGCGACCATTGCACCGGCGCCCAAAATCCCGATGCCCGACCCAGTGGGTACCGCGGCAAATCCCGACGGGGCAGTCCAAGCATCGCCAGGTCTCGATGTAGCGGCGTTGATGCAGGCTCCGCTGGCGAACTTGCTGTTGGCCGCGCTGTTGAAGAATCCGGAAGAAACACGCAGGCTGTTTGGGCAACCAGACTTGGCCGACCTCAAGCGCATCAATGATTCCGGTACATCCCGGTCCCCCAGTGCCAGTGCTACGAGCTGAGCGGGCGGCCCACATGGAACCCGGCAACCCAACCCAAATCGATGCCATCGCCGCAGTCGGCCTGACGAAATACTTTGGCGAGGGCGAAGCCCGCATGACGGCCGTCAATGCCGTCAACTTTGTGGCCCACTTTGGTGAGATGCTTTTCATCGTCGGACCATCGGGTAGCGGCAAGACTACTTTTTTGTCCATGATCTCCGGCATTTTGCGACCCGACGCGGGCACCGTTCGGGTCAAGGGTGGCGACATTTGGGCCATGAGCAAAGACGAGCTGGCAGACTTTCGCCTCAACACCATCGGCTTCGTCTTTCAGGATTACCACTTGTTTCCAAGGCTGACCACGGCCGAAAACATTGCCATCCCGCTGATTCTGAAGCAGCACGACTGGAACGATTCCATTGCCCAGGCCAAAAAATACCTGGAGGTGGTCGGCCTCAAAGGACGCGGCGACATCCTGCCCGTCAAGCTATCGGGCGGCGAGCAACAGCGGGTGGCCATTGCACGGGCAATTGTTGGTGGTCCGGAAATTCTCATTCTGGACGAGCCCACTGCCTCGCTCGATGGTGATACGGGCAAGATGATCATCGCCTTCGTCAAGGAAAAAATTCTCAACGCCCAGCGCTGCATCCTGATCGTGACCCACGATGCGCGCATCAACGAATATGCCGATCGCATCGTCCACATGGAAGACGGGCGCATCACGGCATCGGACCAAGGTACCCAATGAGAAACAAGATCATCTTCACCTTATCGATTCTGGGCATCCTCGCGGGGATCGTCGCTGCATATATTTTTGGCATAGAACGCAAGCCACAACCCCCGGCCTTCGCGCCGGTCAGCAACCCCTATGAGACCGCGATTTATGCCAATGGCATTATTGAAAGCGATCAGACAGGAGGCTCCAACATCACCATTTATCCCGAGGTGGCGGGTCCTGTCAAAGCCCTGCTGGTGCAGGAGGGCCAAAACGTCAAGGCAGGGACTCCCCTGTTGGCGATTGACGATTCCGTCCAAAAAGCCACCACCGAGCAGTTGAAATTGCAAGCCCAGGCGGCGCAGGCGCTGTTGAGCGAACTCCAGGCCCAACCGCGCCGGGAGACACTGGCGATTGCGAAATCGCAGGTCGAATTGGCGGACTCCAATTTGAAAACCGCGCGGGATCAGTACGCAAAACGGCGCGCCAGCTTTGAGATGGACGCCAAGTCGATCAGCAAGGACGTACTGGACACGGCACAGGACGCCGAGCGCCAGGCGGCCGTAGCAGAGGAGGTGGCGATCAGGCAATATGAATTGACCAAGGCCGGCGCCTGGAGTTTCGATATTCTGAACCAGCAGCGGCAAACGCAGGCACTCGAACAGGCCTACCTGGCCGCCAACGCCTTGCTGCAAAAATACACCCTCAAGGCCAGTGTGGACGGGGTGGTGTTGAGTGTGAACACCACCGTCGGGAGCTATGTGTCAGCGCAAGGCGCATTTGATGCTTATACACAGGGCCAGAACCCCGTAATGGTCATGAGTACGGGGCAAGACACGCTGGCCGTGCGCTGCTACATCGACGAAATCCTGATTGCAAGACTACCGACACCTGACCACATTCAAGGCTCCATGTTGATCCGGGGCACCGACCTGAAGGTGCCGCTGGAGTTTGTGCGCGTCCAACCTTATGTGTCGCCCAAGATTGAACTCTCCGACCAGCGCCAGGAGAAGGTCGATTTACGGGTTTTGCCCGTCATATTTCGCTTCAAAATGACGGCGGCGGCCAAGGCCTACCCGGGCCAGCTGGTGGATGTTTTCATTGGAAAAAAATGAAAACACGTTCAAAGACCCCTCTGCGAAGGTATCCGCCCTGGACCGTGCTGTGCATAGTCATGGCAAGCGGCTGCGCCGTAGGCCCGGACTTTGTGCCACCGGCGCCACCGGACGCGCAGCGCTATACCCACGAGTTGCTGCCAAATGCGACGGACAGCGCAGACGGCAAGGCCCAGCACTTTATGCCCGGTACGGAGCTGGTTGCCAACTGGTGGACACTGTTCAAGTCCGAACCCCTGAACGCTGCTGTCAACCAGGCACTCGCTCACAACCCGACACTGCAGGCCAGTCTGGCAAGTCTGCGCCAAAGCCAGGACTTGCTGCGCGCTGGCCAGGGCGCTTATTCCCCGCGCGTGGACGCCGGACTCAGCGCCGAGCGCGCACAAAGTGCCCCCACGCCGCAGGCACCAACAACCGTCTTCAATCTGGTTACCGCCAGTGTCAATGTCAGTTATGCCCTCGATGTATTTGGCGGTGAACGCCGCGCCGTGGAAGGTTTGAGTGCGCAGGTTGAGGCCCAGCGGTTTTTAGGTGCTGCTGCCTACCTGACCATCTCCGCCAACGTGGTGAATACCTGCATCGCCCGTGCCGCCTACGTTGCCCAGGTGCATGCGACCGAAGAGCTGATTGGACTGGAGACTGAACAACTGCGTACATTGGAAGTGCAGGTCAATTCCGGGACTACCCCCTATGCCAACCTGTTGAGTCAGCGCAGCCTGATTGCCGGAAACCTGGCCTTGCTCGCGCCGCTCAAGCAGAAGATCAGCCAACTCGATCACCTGCTGGGATTGTTGCAAGGGCTAAGGCCGGACCAGATCGCGCCGCCTGACATCGCGATGGACACGCTGGTATTGCCGACGGATATTCCCTTGAGCCTGCCGTCTGCGCTGGTGCGACAACGACCGGACATCCTGAGTGCAGAAGCCTTGTTGCATGTGGCCAGTGCCAATATCGGAGTGGCAACTGCGGCCCAGTATCCCAGCTTCAGTCTCAACGCCAGCTATGGATCCGCAGGCACGAGCTTTGGCAATGCATTTGGCCCCGAGGGACGATTCTGGAGCATCGGGCCATCGCTGTTGGCGCCGCTGCTCAACGGCGGCACATTGGAGGCACAAAAGCAGTCCGCCGTGCATGCCTATGAAGTGCAGCAGGCCAATTACCGACAAACGGTGCTGGCTGCCTTTGCCCAGGTGGCAGATGCCCTGAATGCCCTCGAACACGATGCACAAACACTGCAGGCGCAAGTCATCGCGCGCGACGCTGCCAATGAAGCGCTGCATTTGTTGCAGGTCAACTTGCGCTCCGGTCTGGTCGCTTACGTGGATGTGTTGAGCGCTGATGTGCAATTGCATCTGGCCACCATCGCTTACCTGCAGGCGCTCGCACAGCGCCATCAGGACACGGTAGCGCTGTTTGTTGCGTTGGGTGGAGGGTGGTCCAAATCATGAGATACAGCGGCATCTTGCGCATTGGCTTCAAACTGCTGGTCAACGACAAGGCAAAGTTTTCCGCGCTGTTGATTGGCATCACATTCGCAGTTTTTCTGATGATGCAGATGACTTCGATGTTTGCCGGCATCCTCAACCGCGCCTACTCCACCGTGACCAATATCGGAGCGACGATGTGGATCATGGATCCGGCAGTCAACACCGCCACCAGCTCGATTCCGATGCCAGACTATCTGCTGGACGCGGTGCGCAGCATGGACGGCGTGCGCTATGCCGTGCCGCTGTTCATGGGCTCGGCGCAAGTCAGGTTGCAAAGCGGAACCTACCAGGGCGTCACCGTGGTGGGTCTGGACGACACCAGCCTGTTCGGTCGCCCCGAACTGGAACAGGGCAAGATTGAGGACATCTACGCCGAGAACTCATTCTTCGTGGTCAATGACGCCGAGTTTGAAAAACTCGAAAATCCAAAAATCGGCACCACATTTGAACTCAATGACCACCGTGGCGTGATCGTCGGCATCGCCAAAGTTGCCGCCAACGGCTTGAACGGTGTACCGACTCTCTACACCACCTACAGCCGCGCGATTGAATACATCCCGACGACGCGATTTACCATCTCCTATGTCTTGCTGCAGGCCAAGAACGAAGCAGCGATTGCCAGCATCAAAAAGCAGGTGGAAAAGCTGGGCTATGCCGCCTTTACGAAGGACGAATTCAATCAGCGCATTTCGGATTTCTACACCTACAAGACCGGTATCGGAACCAATATTTTGATGATGACGGTCATCAGTTTTCTGGTGGGACTATCCATCTCGGGGCAGACGTTTTACAGCTTCATTCTGGAAAATCTGGAGAAGTTTGGCGCCCTCAAAGCCATCGGTGCCAAGGGCCGCGAACTGGTGTACATGATCCTTTTCATGGCGACCTTTACCGCACTCACAGGCTTTGGTTTGGGACTGGGACTGGTGACGCTGATGATATCGGTCACGCGGTCCTACTTGCCCAATTACGCAGCCATCATTACGTTCTGGAACCTTGGCATGGCATTTGGAATGGTGGTCGTGATCGCAGCCATTTCGAGCTACTTTGGCATTCGGCGCGTCCTGAAAATTGAGCCCTTCGATATTTTCAGGGGATAGCGGACTGGCGGCTCAGGGTGTATCGGCTGGAACCTCATGCCAGGTGGCATCCGGATCAAACAGCGTGGTGCCATTTGCCAACCGCGAAGACTGCACACCCAGATCCTTTTCATAGACGATGTGATTCTGGTCAACCATGAAAGTCATGTCTCCGGATGCGCCGTATCGGGCCGGATAAGCCATCACGGCGACACCGCCAATGAGCTTGCCGTTTACGACATAGTCATAGGCCCCACCCGGCGCACTGCCACCCTGGGCCGTTAGTATTTTGTAGATGTAGCCATGGTAGGGCACGTTTTTACCCAAGCGGTCGCCGGCATAGCCTTCGGCCGACGCTTTGACCAGCAAGGACCCCAGCGGGCTGGGCGCTTCACTGGCGGTGCTTTCCCAATACAGTCCATCGTGTGTGCCTCTCTTGCTGCGAAAGCGCTGGGCATATTCTCCAACACCGGCTGCAT
Source organism: uncultured beta proteobacterium (assembly GCA_903859265.1). Taxonomy (GTDB): domain Bacteria; phylum Pseudomonadota; class Gammaproteobacteria; order Burkholderiales; family Burkholderiaceae_C; genus Allorhodoferax. The sequence goes on along the minus strand of CAIOLZ010000312.1, from coordinate 1,128 downwards.
TGGTGTCTTGCAACGCGAATTCACGCTCGGCATCCAATATGGCTAGGCAGACCTGAATCGCTGAGAGTTCATTCTTTCCGATGCGGCGTGCCAGTATTTCCGCGGCCCCGGTGGCGGCGTTGAAGTGCCAGCGCGCATTGCCGGATTTGACAAGCGGAATGGGGAAGACCCATGCGTCGTTTCCAATCTGCAACTCCGCGGCGCTGTCAGTCGTGCCCTGGTAAACAATGGTGTGGGACTCATCGTAGGCGGTGACAAACTTTCGCCGGCTGTCAGCGTCTTCGACCTTGTCGCCCGAGTGCACCAGCCTGTCACTGGCTGGCCCCAGAATGGAACGCAATCGGGACGACTGATTGGATCTGACCGCATCGGACAATGCCGCAACGGCTGCATCCGGTGTATCAAATTCCTTGGCCAACGCGGCCGCATAGCTTGGGCATTCGGCAAAGACCAAGAGCAGTGCCACTGCCAGCCTGGTGCGCGTGGTGTTAATAAATTTCATTGTCATATCTCCGTATTCAACGACATGGTTAGCGATGCCGCGCCATACCGCCAGCCCCAGGAGCGCTTCGAGGTGCGCCCGGTTGCGCACCGCATCCGCCAGGCGGGCAAGCACCGCGGCCTGACGAGGAGGCACGGGGTTGCACGCTGGCGTGGCCTCTGGCGCTGAAATCACGAACCGCGTGACCCTGCTCGATATTTTCAAATGCATGGGGCGCAGGGGCAACCATCGATTGGCGCACATTCGCGGCTGGCGCAGCGGCATGTTGTGCAGGTGTCCCGGCACGTGTTGCAGGGTTTGTTGCTGCGCGTGTTGCCGGCAGTGCCGATCCGGATGGCGCCGTCTGAAAACCTCGGAATGCCTGGCGATTTTGTGTGGCAGCAATGGGCGCTCTCAACATTGCGGTCGGCGGTGGCTGGCGGTACGCCACACCCTGGCGGTGGGCAGGGTTGTGCTGCCATGCCGTTGTGCCCGTACTTTGCTCGGGGAATCGGCGATCATGAAAATGGTCATGGTTGACGTTGACATGGTGCCCGCCCCAATCGAAAGAGCCGAACCAGAAGTCGGCAGCTACCGCGACACCTGCGCCCCACATAAAGCCCGACCCAAAGCCATCGACGTAGGCG
>CAIOLZ010000311.1 GCA_903859265.1 uncultured beta proteobacterium | reverse complement strand
GGGCAAAATCGCGCACGGCGTCGCGCACCATTTCCTGATCGGGGGTTAACAACATTGGGCGCTCCTGATCACCATGAAGAAAACGGCGTGCCGTCGTAATTGATAAATTGCCCCTTGGCCGATGGTCGAGCGGCATCTTTTTTACCTGCCGCGGCCAAAGCCTTGCGCATAGCACTCACGCTTTGCTGCACCGTCAGCGAGGCGGACGCTCCACCCATATCGGTCTGCACCCAGCCCGGGCTGATAGCCAATAAAGTCGCGCGCGGATAGTCGTTTTGCGCCGCAGCCACCGCCATATTCAAAGCCGCTTTACTGACGCGGTAGGTCCAGCCGTAGCTCGACGCAACGCCTCCAATTTGTCCCATTGCACTGGTGACAAACGCGAACACGCCGCGCGCCTCTTCCACACAGGGCGCTACCTGCGGGATGGTCTGCATCGCACCCAGCACATTGGTGTGCAGCACCTTATCGAAAGCTTCCTGGGTCGGTGGTGTAGTGGCTGCGTCCTTGGAAAACACACCCGCTACGTAAACTGCAAGGTCGATCTTTTCACCATCGAGTTGCCACGCCAGTGCACTGACACTGGCAGGCTCGGCCACATCAATCTTTAACGCCTGCGCCCCGATCGATTCAAGCCGCTGGATTGCGGCAGCATCGCGCGCCGTTGCAATCACGCGCTCTCCTGCGTCCCGGTATTGGCGCACAAACTCAAAGCCGATCCCGCGTGAAGCGCCGATGATGAGGATAGTCATAGCATTTCCACTGCCAGCGCCGTGGCCTCGCCACCGCCAATGCACAAAGTGGCAATTCCGCGCTTCAATCCGCGGGCCTTCAAGGCGTGCAGCAGCGTGACCATGATGCGTGCGCCCGAGGCGCCAATCGGATGGCCGAGCGCGCAGGCACCGCCGTTGACGTTGACTTTTTCGTGGGGAATGTGGAGTTCCGCCATCAGCGCCATCGGCACCACGGCAAACGCCTCGTTGACTTCCCACAAGTCCACATCGCCGGCGCTCCAGCCCGTCTTTGCCAACAGCTTCTGCACTGCCCCCACCGGGGCAGTGGCAAACCAGTTGGGTTCCTGCGCGTGGGTGGCGTGCGCAACAATGCGCGCCAGTGGCGTGCAGCCCAATGCAGCTGCCGTGCTGGCACGCATGAGCACCATGGCAGCGGCGCCGTCGTTGATGCTCGACGAGCTAGCAGCGGTGATAGTTCCGTCCTTTTTGAAGGCCGGCTTGAGACCCGCTATCTTGTCGAGCTTGATCTTGCCGGGACCTTCGTCGGTGCTAATCAGCACCTCGCCCGCCCTTGTTTTGACCGTTACCGGCGTGATCTCTGCGGCAAACGCCCCACTGGCAATCGCCGCCTGCGCGCGCTGCACGCTGGCCGTGGCGAAGGCGTCCTGCTGCGCCCGGGTGAAGCTGTATTTGGCGGCACAGTCTTCGCCAAACGTTCCCATCGAGCGGCCCGGTTCATAGGCATCTTCCAGTCCATCGAGCATCATGTGGTCCATCACACGGTCATGCCCAATACGGATCCCGCTGCGACCTTTGGGCAACAAGTGCGGCGCGTTGGTCATGCTTTCCATGCCGCCCGCTACGAGTACGTCGTGACTCCCCGCCAGCAGCATGTCATGGGCAAACATGGCTGCGCGCATGCCCGAGCCGCACATCTTGGACAGCGTGACAGCGCCCGCACTTTTGGGCAAGCCGCCCTTGAACGCGGCCTGACGCGCAGGGGCTTGTCCTTGCCCTGCCATCAGGCAATTACCGAAAATAACTTCACTGACCAGCTCTGCATCAATGCCGGCGCGCTCTACCGCTGCGCGAATGGCGGCGCCGCCCAGGTCGTGCGCAGCCAGGCTGGCGAAGTCGCCCTGAAAGCCCCCCATGGGGGTACGTGCTGCACTGGCGATAACGATGGATTCGGACATAAAACTCTCCTGAACTATTGGAAAAACATGGAAGCGCTCAAAGACTCGGCGGCGCCAGCCGCTCATGCAGAGCCCGGGTTGGGGATGGCCATGCGCGGTATCAGCCGCACACCGGATACCGCTTCACGGTACAGCGCATCCAGATCGTCCTGCGCAGTCACGGTCATGTGCAGGTCCTGCAACAACCCGTCCTGCACCGCATACACGCAGCCGTGCAGCGTGACGTCCTGTCCACGCGCCCAGGCGTCCTGCATTACGGTGCTCTGCGCCACATTGACAACCTGTTCGATCACATTGAGCTCGCACAGCGCCAATGCGCGGCCGTGTTCGGGCACCTTCTCCAGCACATCGCGGTGGCGATCGCGCACGTCTTGCACGTGGCGCAGCCAGTTGTCGGCCAGCCCGATGCGCGCGCCTTCGAGCGCCGCCTGCACACCGGAACAACCGTAGTGCCCGACCACCATGACGTGCTGCACCTTGAGCCGTTCAACAGCAAATTGCACTGTGGAGAGCGCATTCAGATCGGAGTGCACAACGACGTTGGCCACGTTGCGATGGACAAAAATTTCGCCGGGTTCCAGCCCCAGAATTTCGTTCGCCGGCACCCGGCTGTCGGAGCAGCCAATCCACATGTATTTGGGTTTTTGCTGGTTGGCAAGTCCGGTAAAAAAACCGGGTCG
>CAIOLZ010000310.1 GCA_903859265.1 uncultured beta proteobacterium | reverse complement strand
TTGCTGCCCTGGCTGGAAAACTACACATTTCCCGAGGAAAAGCGGTTTGAAGACCCGGCCTACAGCGCCCAATCGGCCACCTTTTTTGTCGATGAATTGTTGCGCAATGGCGTTACCACGTCGTTGGCATTCGCGACCTCCCACAGCACGTCGGTTGATGCACTTTTTGAAGCTGCATCAAGCAGGCATGTGCGCCTGATTACCGGCCTGGTTCTGATGGACCGGCACGCGCCGGATGGCCTTCTCAACCGCACGGAGCAAAGTCTGATCGACAGCGAAGCGCTGATTCGCCGATGGCACGGCAAGAACCGTCTGGGCTATGCCATAACACCGCGCTTTGCACCCACCAGCACCGATGCCCAATTGCAAGGCGCCGGCGAACTGGCGGCACGCTATCCTGATGTGTGGATTCAGTCGCACGTGGCGGAAAACAAGGATGAGATTGCCTGGGCGCGCGCGCTCTTTCCGAAATCGCGCAGCTATCTGGCAACCTATGCTGACTTTGGGCTGATGCGGGAGCGCGCGGTGTACGCCCACTGCATTCATTTCGACGACGACGACCGCATCCTCATGCGAGAGACCCGCACCAGTGCAGCCGTCAGTCCCACCAGCAATCTGTTTTTGGGCAGTGGCTTCTTTGATTACGAGGGTGCTGACCGGGTGGGTTTCCAGTATGGGCTGGCCAGCGATGTGGGTGGCGGAACCAGTTTCAGCCCGTTTCACACCATGCTGGCTGCCTACTACGTGGGGCGTACGTCCGTGCAGGGATTGCAAGACAAAGTGGGCCTGTCCCTGTCGCCACAGCATTTGTGGTGGCAACATACGGCCGGCGCGGGCGCAGTGCTTGCAGTGCGCGGAGAGCACGGACCTCATGGGAGGCCCGCCTCATCGGTGGTCGGCAATTTGTTGCCGGGTTGCGAGGCCGATTTTGTGGTGCTCAACCCGAGGGCGACGCCACTGCTGGCGCGCAAGACCGCATTGGCCGCGAACCTCGATGAACTGCTTTTTTCGATGATTGTTCTGGGCGACGACCGGCTGATCGAACGCACCGTCATATCGCAGGCGGAAAGCCTTTAAATACAATGCGCCTCTATTCAGGAGCCCCGAACCCATGAGCATCAAAAGCGACAAGTGGATCCGTCACATGGCGAAGACCACCGGCATGATCGAACCGTTCGAGCCCGGCCAGATTCGCCAGAGCGAGGGCAACAAAATCATTTCCTACGGCACCAGCAGCTATGGCTATGACATTCGCTGTGCGCCTGAGTTCAAGGTGTTCACCAATATCCACAGCACCGTGGTGGATCCCAAAAACTTTGATGAAAAAAGTTTTGTCGATTTTCATGATGACGTCTGCATCATTCCACCCAATAGTTTTGCGCTGGCCCGCACCGTGGAGTACTTCCGCATACCGCGCAATGTGCTGACCATCTGCCTTGGCAAAAGCACTTACGCGCGTTGCGGCATCATCGTCAACGTCACACCATTTGAGCCAGAGTGGGAGGGCTATGTGACGCTGGAGTTTTCCAACACCACGCCTCTGCCGGCCAAGATTTATGCCGGCGAAGGCTGCGCGCAGGTGCTGTTTTTCGAAAGTGACAAGGACGACGTCTGCGAGACCAGCTACAAGGACCGAGGTGGCAAATACCAGGGTCAGGTCGGCGTTACCCTGCCCAAAGCCTGAACGATCTGGCGCGTAAGCGATAATACGGGTTTGCCCCTGCTTATTGGGCTTCCCGCTATCGGACGGATAGCACAAACTCTGGCTATGCCTGACCGCCTTGAACCCTGAATTGAACCCCTCTCCCGAACTGACGCAGGACACTCCTGCCATGGCCTTTGCCCAACTCCAGTTAGCTCCTCCGATCGCCCGCGCGGTCGCAGAAATGGGCTACGAGGCCATGACGCCAATTCAGGCGCAGGCCATCCCCGTGGTGCTCGCAGGCCGCGATGTCATGGGAGCCGCCCAAACCGGAACCGGTAAAACGGCTGCTTTTGCTCTGCCTTTGCTGCAGCGCATGATGAAACACGAGAATGCCTCTACTTCGCCCGCACGTCACCCGGTGCGCGCGCTGGTGCTGCTGCCGACGCGCGAACTCGCTGACCAGGTGGCCCAGCAGGTCAAGCTGTACGCCAAGTACACGAATTTGCGCAGCGCGGTGGTGTTTGGTGGCATGGACATGAAGCCCCAAACGCTGGAACTCAAGGCGGGAGTTGAAGTGCTGGTGGCCACACCTGGCCGTTTGCTGGACCACATCGAAGCCAAAACGGCAGTGCTCAACCAGGTGGAATATGTGGTGCTGGATGAGGCGGACCGCATGCTCGACATCGGCTTTCTGCCGGACCTGCAGCGCATATTGTCCTACCTGCCCAAGCAGCGCACCACCTTGCTGTTTTCCGCCACGTTTTCACCCGAAATCAAACGCTTGGCCAACAGCTATTTGCAAAATCCCACCACCATTGAAGTGGCGCGTTCCAACGCCACGGCATCGACGGTGGAGCAGCACTTTTACAGTGTTCCCGAAGACGGCAAACGCCATGCGCTGCACCAGGTGCTCAAAACGCGTGGCATGAAACAGGCGTTTGTTTTTGTCAACAGCAAGCTGGGTTGCGCCCGCCTCGCCCGTTCACTCGAGCGCGAGGGTCTCAAGACAACTGCGCTTCACGGCGATAAAAGCCAGGACGAACGGCTCAAGGCGCTGGAAGCCTTCAAGAAGGGCGACGTCGATTTGCTGGTGTGTACCGATGTGGCCGCGCGCGGGCTCGACATCAAGGACGTACCGGCGGTGTTTAACTTCGACATACCCTTCAACGCCGAAGACTATGTGCACCGGATCGGGCGCACCGGGCGGGCCGGCGCATCCGGCCTGGCGGTGAGTTTCGTGGGTGGCAATAACGATGCGCGATTGGTCAGCGATATTGAGAAGTTGATCAAGACCAAGATTGAACTCGAAGCACTGGAGTTTGACGAGGACCAGCCTGACTTGCAAAAGCAAGGTCGCATCAATGATGGGCGCCGCATGTACAACGCCGAGGGTGGCGACAACGATGGCGCAGGCAGCATAAGCGGTAGGGGCGGACGTGGCGGGCGCAGTGAGCCGCGCGGCCGTGACGGGGATAATTCCGCGAGCCGCATGCCACGGGCACCACGTGGTGACTATGGCCGTGCGCCTGTTGCACCGCGCGATCCGTTTTTTGACAAGCCCTATGAGCCCGGTGAGGCGCCAGTTGCGCCACCGTCGTGGGAAGCCACCAATAAACCCGCGACACGCAGCATTTCTGCCAATATCAAACCCAAACGCAAAGTGGCGGCGTTGTTCAAGTCGGAATAAGGCGGCCTCACGCGCCTGGTTTTTGGGCCTGGTCGCACTGAACCTGAACCAGTTCGGTTCGCCAGGGCGCAGCACCGACCAACATGGTGGCGTCGTGCTCGCTTCGCTTAGCCTCGTCAATGCGCAGCGCGCTCAGGCATCCACCCCAGACACACCCGGTGTCCATTGCCAGCACGTCCATACGGTCTAACCAGCCCAGCGTGGACCAGTGCCCGAAGGCGATGGTAGTTGTTGCGCTCAGGCGCCCCGGAACCTCAAACCAGGGCATGTAGCCGGCAGGCGCGCTGTTGGCCGCGTCCTTGGTTTCAAATTCCATCTCGCCCTCGGACGTGCAAAAGCGCAGCCGCGTGAGTGCATTCACGATGACCCGCAATCGGTCAAAGCCCGTCAGTGCATCACTCCACCGGTTGGGCAAGTCGGCATACATGCTGCGGTAGAACGCCGCTGCATCGGTGGATTGCAGCACTGCTTGCACCTCAGCGGCGAGTTGCAGGGTTTGTGGTGCACTCCATTGCGGCAGTACACCCGCATGGACCATCAGCAAGTTGCACCCGTGCAGCGGTTCCAGCATGGCCAAAGGCTGGTGGCTAAGCCAGTGGAGCATGGCCTCCCGGTCGGGCGCATCGAGCACGCAATCCATAGTGTCTTTGCGCGAAGGTTTGCGCGCGCCGCAGGCGGTGGCCAGGAGGTGCAGATCATGGTTGCCCAGCAGGCAGCGTGCTGCAGCACCGTAGCCCATCAGGCGGCGCAGAACGCGGTCCGACGCCGGCCCGCGGTTGACCAAATCGCCGAGCAGAAAAATGGTGTCGCGGCTGGGTGAGAACGCCAGTTCGTCCAAGAGGCGTCCAAGGGGTGCGTCGCAGCCCTGGATATCCCCGATCAGGTAAAGTGCCATGGTCTTATTCTCCTTGGTTGTGCATGGACTTTTTTGTCATTATTGTTTTGACCGTGCTCAATGGTGCGTTTGCCATGTCCGAGTTGGCACTGACCGCAAGCCGCAAAGTGCGTCTGCAAACCATGGCTGAGGCGGGCGATGCGGGCGCCCAGTCGGCGCTGGAGTTGCTGGCCAATCCCACCCAGTTTCTATCGGTGGTGCAGGTCGGGATCACCTCCATCGGCATGCTCAACGCCATCATGGGGGAGGCCGCATTTGGCGATGGTCTGGCCAACTGGATGGAAAAAGCATTTTCCCTGTCGCACAAGGCCGCTGGCGTGTCCTCGACCGTTCTGGTGGTGACAGTCATTACCTTCATTACTATCCTGTTCGGGGAGTTGGTACCCAAGCGTATCGGCCAGTTGTACCCGGAAACGGTGGCGCGCGCCGTGGCACGGCCGATGACCTGGATTGCCAATGCCGCCAAGCCGTTTGTGCGCTTGCTCTCCATTTGTACCCACGCCGTGCTGGCCTTGATGCATATCGACACGACCGACAGCCGTGCTGTGACGGAAGCCGAAATTACAGCCAGTCTTGAAGAGGGCGTGGACGCCGGGATTATTGAAGAACATGAACACCAGATGGTGCGTAACGTGTTCCACCTCGATGACCGTGCCCTGACGTCCATGATGTTGCCGCGCAGCGACATCGAATGGATCGACGCATCCACCAGCATTGCAGATTGCCTGCAAATGGCGAGCACCGGGGGCACCAAGGGCGCGCATTCCTGGTATCCGGTGTGTCGCGGGTCGCTGGACAATGTGGTGGGCGTGGTGCGGGTGGCGCGCCTGATGGAGGCCGGGGCGAACTACCCCGGCACCCTGGAGTCCCTGGTGGAAGCGGCGTCTTTCGTTCCGGAGACGCTCAGCGGCATGGAACTGATCGAGCAGTTCCGCGTCAAAGCCGCCCGGATGGTTTTCGTCGTGGACGAATATGGTGTGGTGCAAGGCCTGATCACGCCCCTGGACTTGCTGGAGGCAATAACCGGCGAGTTGCAGCCTGACGCGCATACGCAAGCTTGGGCGATTGCGCAGCCCGATGGCTCGTGGATGCTCGACGGACTGATGCCAGTGAGTGAGCTTAAAGCGCGTCTCGCCATTGACGAGGATCTGCCTTTTGAAGACCGCGGACGCTACAACACGCTGGCCGGGCTTTTGATGTCCGTATCAGGTGATCTGCCGGTCGTCGGTGATTGCGTTGAGTGCGCCCAGTGGGAGTTTGAGGTCGTTCAAATGGATGGCAAGCGCATTGATAACGTTCATGCACGCCGCCTGCCGCACTATTGATCACGCCCGGCCAAGCAGGCGGTAGGCGGCAAGGCCAATGGCTTCACGCAGCACCAGTTGCCACCGGTCAGCGCCCATGGCGAGTGAATAGCGTGTCAGCGGCGTTCTGTTGCCGGTGCGAAAGTCCACCGGATAGGCCGTGACATTCCATCCTGCCTTTTCGAAGGTCGCCATGGCCCGGGGCATGTGCCATGCGGAGGTCACCAGTAGCCAGCGTTTGCGTTTGTCGATACCGGCTAACTGGCCTGTGAAGACTGCGTTTTCGTAGGTATTGCGCGACCGATCCTCCAGCACGATGCGGGATTCGGACAGGTGCATCGTCGTGAAAAAATGTCCGGCACGCTGGGCTTCGCTGGGTCCTGTGCCGAATAAATCGCCTTCTCCTCCGGTAAAAACGATAGGCATAGACGGGTATTTTTGAGCCATGGCAACGACTGCCGTCATGCGGCCGGCGGCATCGGTGAGCAGCGGTTGGCGGTGGTCCATGGCGATGTACCCCGCCTCCATGGCGCCACCCAACACCACAACGCCGTCGAAGGCGCGCAGGTCTGCATCCGGTGCAATTTCGGCGTAGCGCTGTTCCAGTGGCCGGACAAGGAGGTCTGGAATAGGCAACCAGCCAATCACAAGCAGCAGTGCCAAAGCACCGGTCGCGCAGGCGCGCGCTATCCGAGGCGAACGCGCTGCCTTGATCAAAGTCAACACTTGCAGCGCGATTAT
>CAIOLZ010000309.1 GCA_903859265.1 uncultured beta proteobacterium | reverse complement strand
TTGGGGCGGTATTGTTCCTTGTTTTCAGCGTGTTGGGGCACTCGGCACACGCCGGACGCATCAAGGAGGTCGCTTCCATCGAAGGCGTGCGCAGCAACCAGTTAACGGGATTTGGGCTGGTCGTGGGTCTGGACGGAACGGGCGATCAAACCACCCAGATGCCCTATACGACGCAGGGCCTGAGCAACTACCTGCGCCAGCTCGGTCTTACCCTGCCACCGGCACAACTGGCGCAACTGCAAATGAAGAATGTGGCGGCAGTTCTGGTGACGACCCAACTCCCGGCCTTTGCCAGGCCGGGCCAGACCCTGGACATCGACGTGTCTTCGCTTGGAAACGCAAAGTCGTTGAAAGGGGGGACACTCATCACTACGCCCTTGAAAGGCGTGGACGGCGAGGTCTATGCGCTGGCCCAGGGCAATATCATAGTCGCCGGTGCAGGCGCCGCCGCGGGTGGCAGCAAAGTGACTGTCAACCATCTGGATGTGGGCCGCATTCCCGACGGTGCGCAGGTTGAACGCGCCGTACCCAATTCACTGCAGGTGGGCGACACCGTCAACCTCAGCCTGAACGCCTCGGACTTCCAGACTGCACGACTCGTCGCGGCCGCAGTTAACCGCAAGTTTGGAAATGGTGTTGCGCAAGCCCTTGATGGCCGCACCGTGCAAGTCAAGGCGCCCTTGAACCCCAATGACCGGGTCAACTTTATTGCCGAAATGGAAGAGCTCCCGGTAGAGGCTTCGGTCGCGTCGGCCAAGGTCATCATCAACGCCCGCACCGGTTCGATTGTTCTGAACCAGGCCGTGACACTGGGTGCCTGCGCTATAGCCCATGGCAACCTGTCGATCAGCATTTCGTCAACGCCCGTCATCAGCCAGCCCAACGCATTTTCGGGCGGTCAGACCGTAGTGACCGAAAAGGCCAACATCGACATCAAACAGGAGGCCGGCAAACTCATCCAGATCCCTGCGGCAGCGCAATTGTCGGAAGTGGTGCGTGCGCTGAATTCGCTGGGGGCGACGCCGCAAGACCTGCTGGCGATCCTGCAAGCCATCAAATCGGCCGGCGCACTGAACGCCGAGCTCGAGGTGATTTGAGATGAGCTACGGCGCTATCGATGGCGGCTCGGCGTTGAACGGCGGACTGCCGTTGGCGGGTGGGTTGGCTACCGATGTGCAATCCCTGGGCAACCTGAAACTGGCGGCCGGCAAAAACGACCCGGCGGCCATCAAGGAAACCGCAAAGCAGTTTGAGTCACTGTTCATGCGTGAACTCATCAAAAGCATGCGCGACGCAACCATGAAATCCGGCATGCTCGACAACGCGGGAACCGATTTGGGCAATGACCTGCTCGACCAACAATTCGCTGTACAAATGTCCGGCCAGCCAGGCGGCCTGTCCGACCTGATTGCGCAACAACTCAATCGCCAGATCAATCCCAGTGCCGACGGCACCGTAGTGCCAGCCAGGCCGCAGCCCCCCGATCCGGCGCGCAATGTGGGCCCGATACCCAGCACCAAATCGACCGTAACGCCCACCGTCAGTCAGGTAGAGTTTGTCAACAAACTCTCGGACGCCGCCACCCAGGCGGAAAAAGCCAGCGGCATTCCAGCCAGCTTCATGCTGGGCCAGGCGGGCCACGAGACCGGCTGGGGCAAACACGAAATCAAGCTCAAAGGCGGAGCGCCATCTTTTAACCTGTTTGGCATCAAGGCGGGTGCCAACTGGAGTGGCAAGGTGGCCGAGGTGACCACCACGGAATACAGCAACGGCGTGGCGACACGCAAAGTCGCAAAGTTCCGGGCTTATGACTCCTATGAAGACTCCTTCAAGGATTACGCCCGCATGATTAACGAGAGCCCGCGCTATGCGCAGGCGCGCGCGCAGACTACCTCCGTGCAGGCGTTCGCCAGCGGCTTGCAAAAAGCCGGCTACGCCACCGACCCCGAATACGCCCACAAGCTCAGCCGGGCCATCAACACAACCTTGCAACTGCGCCGCGTGCAGGTGCAGGTGTAGAGGAACGGTGCAATGGGCGATATTCTCAACATCGGCACGCAGGCTTTACTGGCCAATCAGATTGCCCTGCAAACCACCGGCAACAACATTGCCAACGTCAATACCGTGGGCTACTCGCGCCAGAGCGCGCAAATGGTCACGGTGGCAGGGCAATACAGCGGTGCCGGTTATATCGGACAGGGCGTGGCGGTTCAGACCATTACCCGCAACTACGACACCTACCTGACGCGCCAGGCAACGCTGACATCGTCAACACAAGCCGGTGACCAATCGCTGTCCAACAACTTGCAGCAGCTGGAGAACCTGTTTTCTGGCGGCACCGACGGCCTGGGAGCTGCCATCAGCAATATGCTGAATTCTTTTTCCGATGTTGCCAGCGCTCCGAGCGATCTGACTGCCCGCACGGTGGCGCTGACCAACTGCACCGAAACCACATCGCGGATTCAGGGGCTGTCTGGCAATCTGGACGACCTGCAATCGGGCACCACGCAGTCGCTCACGCAAATGGTTGCCAGTATCAACAGCATTGCCCAAAACATTGCGAGCGTTAATGCAGATATCGCCAAGGCGCAGGCCAGCGGTCAACCACCAAACGACTTGCTGGACCAGCGCGATACGCTGATCAACAACCTCAACCAGTACGTCCAAACCACCTCGATCCCGGCATCCGATGGGACCGTGGGTGTTTTTATTGCCGGTAGCCAACCGCTGGTGCTGGGAACGACGACGGCAAACGTGACTTTGACCCAGGACGCGTTCTCGGATCCGAATTCGGCCAAGCTGGCCATCACCCGACAGGGCCAGACCGTGACCCTGGACGAAAACGCCCTGGGTGGCGGACAAGCGCCGGCGCTCATCAAGTTCAACAACACCAACCTGACGGAGGCGCGCAACATGCTGGGGCGCCTCACGATGGCGACCACGACGGCCATGAACGCCCAGCAAAATCTCGGCCTGGACATGAACGGGAACCCCGGCAGTGATCTGTTCTCGCCCGCCACTTTCGGCACCCAGAACATCCTGCCGCAAACCGTTGGAAATACCGGCAACGCCACGCTGGGCCTGTCGATCGGCGATGTCACCAAGTTTGTTCCCTCAAACTACGAAGTGGATTTCACGTCCGCCACCACCGGCACGATCACACGCCTGTCCGATGGCGTCGTCACGGCCTTCCCACAAACACCACCGACCACGGCGCCAGTGATGGCCACGGTCGACGGCCTGAATTTTCAGAACAATTCGACGGCCCCCGCAGCCGCAGCTGCCGGGGATCGTTTCCTGATCAAGCCATTCAGCTCCATTGCGCGAAGCGTCACCACCCAATTTTCTTCGCCCAGAGCGTTGGCGGTAGCCTCACCGGTGGCGGTCGCGGCCAACCCCGCCAACACGGGATCGCTCACCGTCAACAGACTGACGGCGCAAAATCTGGCCACCCCCATCGACAACTACACCTTGTCCTTTGCGGTCAACGCAGGTGTTACGACCTACAGCATCACGGACACTTCCACCAATCCAGCCACAACACCCGTCAGTGCGCAGCCCTATGTACCGGGTCAGGCCATCACCTACGCGCCTGCAGGAGTCGCGGGTTGGTCACTCAGCCTCACGGGGGCCCCGGCCAATGGGGATAGCTTGTCGATCACGCCCAATCCCTATCCTGCAACCGACGGAGGCAATGCCACCGCCATCATGAATCTGCGCGACCAGCCCACCTTTGATGGCGCCAACCTGACCGACGGGTACGCGGGATTGATTGCAGAACTCGGCACCCAGGCGCAAAGCGCCAACTACACGGCACAGGTGTCCACAAGCCTGGCCAGCAACGCCGCCGCCGCCCAGGCGAGCGTCTCCGGAGTCAATCTCGACGAAGAGGCGTCCAAGCTGATTCTTTACCAGCAGGCCTACCAGGCCTCGGCCAAGATGATTCAAATCGCGCAAACCATTTTTGACTCACTGATTACGGGGCTAACCGGTTAAGTGCATCACCGTAGGAGAAACCCATGTCAATCGCCTCTTTTTCACGTCTGGGCACCGCCAGTACTTACGACAGCGCTATCAGCAACCTGGAGCAACGCCAGACGAATCTCGCCAATTTGCAGGAAGAGCTAACCTCCGGATTGAAAATTACCAGTCCCAGTGACGACCCCATCGGCGCTGCCCAAGCTGAACGCGCCATGACCCGCATCTCGCGCATTGCCAGCGACCAGCGCGCACTGCAGGCCCACCAGGACACGATCACGCAAGCCGAAGGAACCTTGGGCAACGTCACTACCGCGTTGCAAAGTTTTCGCGACCTGGTGGTAAGCGCTGGCAGCTCTACCTTAACCACCTCCGACCGCCAGACCATCGTGCAGCAGCTCAGCAGCCTGCGCGACCAGATATTTGCACTATCCAACACCACGGACAGCAATGGTCAACCCCTTTTTGGTGGATTGGGCAGTTCCACGACACCGTTTAGCGGACCGCAGACAACTGGCGCCGGTTACACCTTCAACGGTCTGCC
>CAIOLZ010000308.1 GCA_903859265.1 uncultured beta proteobacterium | reverse complement strand
GTTGTCCAGCTTTCTTGGCAATCCCCTGTCCACCACGCCGATTGGCCAACTCAACTCGCTCTTCGTCTGCACCAGCACACCCTTTGCATTGAATACGCAAGGTGGTCGTAGCTTCTCGTGGACGATCAACTATGCAGACCTGCCATAAAGTCACCCGCCGCTGGCTGGAGCAGTCTGGTCCACCAGCGTGTTGGGCTTGCCTACGGAGGCAACATGGTATTTGGCAATTAAATTGCACACAATTTAATTGCCAGCAATAATTACCCTATGTCTTCAAAAAAAACGTCTAACGACGCATTGCTGCTGGATAACCAACTGTGCTTCGCGCTCTACTCCACTTCGCTGGCCATGACAAAACGCTACAAGCCTTTGTTGTCGGCGCTGAAACTGACCTACCCGCAATATTTGGTGATGTTGGTGTTGTGGGAGAACGATGGAACGTCCAGCGTGTCGCACCTTGCAGAGCGGCTGACTCTGGACTCCGGCACGCTAACGCCCCTGCTAAAACGCATGGAACAGTCAGGTTTGCTACTTCGTGCGCGCGCTTCGGAAGACGAGCGACGCGTCAATGTGCTTCTGACGAGCGCAGGACACAACCTGAAGAAGCGTGCGGCCCGCATTCCCGACTGTCTATTGAATGCCTCCGGATGCAGTTTGTCCGAGTTACAGGCGCTGACGCATCAATTGCAAGCCTTGCGAAACAGTTTTACGGCCTGAAACCGCTTACGGTATCTTGGCCCAGATTTCACTTTTCACCCACCCGCCGCCAGCCGGCATTTTTTGAAAGTCAGCACCATGGTCAACAAAGTTGAAAAAGTTCTCTACCAAGCCCACGCTACGTCAACCGGCGGACGCGACGGCACCAGCCGCACGTCCGATGGGTCGCTCGATGTGAAACTGGCCGTACCCAAGGAAATGGGCGGCGCGGGCGGCGGCGTCAACCCCGAGCAATTGTTTGCCGCCGGCTACAGCGCCTGCTTTATCGGCGCCATGAAGTTTGTTGCCGGCACCGAAAAAATCGCCATACCCGCCAATACCAGCATCGCGGCCACCGTGGGCATTGGCCAGATCCCGCAAGGCTTTGGCATTGAAGTGCAACTCGCCGTCAGCGTGCCCGGTATGGACCGCGCCGCCGCACAAGCGCTGATCGACAAGGCCCACCAGGTTTGCCCGTACTCCAATGCCACACGCGGCAATATTGAAGTAACGATTACCCTGGTCTAGGCCCGAAGCCGCTGCAGGGTGTCCCAGAAGTGGGGCTCCTGCGTGGTTGCGAAGTTGATGCGCATCAGGCTGCTGGGCGTTCGCTCTGCATGGAACAGTGCACCAGGAGCCAACAAGTAACCTTCGTCGAGCATGCGCTGCGACAGCGCATCGGTATCGGTGCCGGTTTCAACCCAGCCGAAGAGTCCCACAGGCTCTGCCGCAAACGTGCAGCCGTGGGCCAATGCGAGTTTGACGCTGCGGTTGCGGGCAGCGTCCAGACGCGAGCGTATGCGCTCGGCGTGGCGGCGCAGTTGGCCCTGGTCAATGCACCATGCCAGCGCCCGCTCCAGCAGCGCAGGCGTTGTCAACGTGGAAAGCAGCTTGGTGTCGAGTAAACGTTCTACCAAACCGGGTGGCGCCGCCAGATAGCCCACACGCCAGTTGGGCGCCAGCACTTTGGCAAATCCGCCCACATAAATAGTGCGCTGCAAGCCATCGAGCGCACACAGGCGTATCGAATGGGCCGGTGCAAAGTGGCTGTACGTATCGTCCTCCACCACATGGAAATCGTTCCGGTTGGCAAGCTGCAGAACCTGGTAAGCGCTGGCGGGACTGATGCAATAGCCGGTCGGATTGTGGTACACGCTAACGCTCACAAACAGCTTGGGGCGGTGGGCTTCACAGTAACGTGCCATGACGTCCAGATCGGGTCCCTCGGCACGCCTTGGCACCGGCAAGATGCGCATGCCCAGGGCATCGAGCCGGGCAAATTCAATCGCCCATCCAGGCTCCTCCACCATCACGTAGTCGCCAGCCCGCAGCAAAGTGCGGCTGACGATATCGAGCGCGTGGGTGGCACCCACAGTGGTCATGATCTGAGAAGGCGCTGCATGCACCGAAATACTGGCCAGTTTGGTCGCCAAAGCTCGGCGCAGCGCAGCGTCGCCCAGCGGTTCACCGTACTGCAGTGAAATACTGTTGAGCGTTTCCGCGCTGCAGCTGCGGCGCACTGCGGTGGTCAAAAAGGCATTTTCCAGCCAGGAGGGGGGCAGCACACCGAGTCCGGGCTGTGGCTTGTCACTGATGCCGTCGAACATGCCCCGAATCAAGGCCGTGGCATTCAGGGGTGCGCGGTGTCCACCGGGTTGGGAAGAAGCCACGCTGGTGCCCGCTTGAACATCCGCGCTCGCAGGTGGCGCAGAACGTCCCGGCGTAACAGCGCTCTCCCGAACAAAAAACCCCCGGTTCTTGCGCGCCTCCACCAGCCCCTGCGCAAGCAACTGGTCATAGGCCCCGACAACGGTAGAGGGGCTGACCCCCTGTTGCTGGGCACACTGGCGCACCGAGGGCAGGCGGGCACCCGGTGCCAGCAGCCGGTCGCGAATGCGATGCGCGAACCGGGTCGCCAACTGCTCGGCAAGCGTTTGGGCGCTGCTCTTCATCAGCATAAATCTTCTCCGTTGTGGACCTGCGCTTGCTTCCCGCGGCAGCCTGCGTGTGCAGCCAGGGAGAACAATACAGATTCATAAATGTCACCAAAATCTGTACTGCAAGTGTGCTGCTATTGGCGATAAAGTCAAGCCCATGATTGCCACTGCCCAACACCGCCGCGAAACCCTTGGAATGTGGTTGGGCGTGTTGGGCGTGGCCACATTTGCGGTCACGCTGCCCATGACGCGCCTGGCCACTGGCACGGTGGAAGCGCCGCAAATGTCAGCCTGGTTCATCACTTTCGGGCGCGCCGTTTTGGCGGGTGCGCTATCGATTGTGTTCCTGCTGGTTACCCGCTCGCCCCGGCCCACGCCCTCGCAACGCAAACCGCTTTTCATGGCCATGCTGGGCAACGCCATCTTTTTTCCGCTGCTGCTGGGATTTGCGCTGCGCCATGTCACCAGCGGTCATGCAGCCGTATTTACCGCCCTGCTGCCATTGGCGACAGCGGCCATGTCGGCCTGGGTTTTGCACCAGCGCGCGCGGCTGGGCTTCTGGGTGTGTGCGGGGCTGGGCGCAGTGCTGGTGATGGCGTTCTCGCTGGTACGCGCTTATCAGCATGGCCAGGGCTTTGGTCTGGAGTGGGCTGACTTGCTGCTGCTCGGTGCAGTCATTGCGGCGGCCTTTGGCTATGTTTACGGCGCGCAGCTTACGCCGCAGCTTGGCGCCGAGCGCGTGATTTGTTGGGTGTGCGTCATGGCGCTGCCGTTGACGGTGCCGGGCGCACTGCTCAACTGGCCGGCGCACCCGGTCAACGCCAGCGCATGGATGGCGCTTGCCTATGTGGGCACGTTCTCCATGTGGGCCGGTTTTTTTGCCTGGTACCGCGGGCTGGCCATTGGCGGCGCGCTCAAGGTGAGCCAGACGCAGTTGCTGCAACCGTTTTTCAGCATTCTGGCGGCCATGCCCCTGCTGGGCGAGCCGCTGGAAGTGATGACACTGGGCTTTGCGCTGGCTGTGGTGACTATCGTATTTGTCGGCAAACGGCTGGCGGCAACGCCGGCACTTACCAGCGTTGCGCCCGCGCTTCACGGAGCCAAGCCATGACGAGCGCTTCCTGGGGCTCGACGCAACTATCAGGAAGCCAAGCGCAACTACCAGCTTTGGTACAAAGGCTTTCACATCGTTATTTCCGAAGTGATCCGATCCCACAGCGATAGCGCCTTTTCCCCCATCACCCCCAACGACAGAACAGCACCGCACACAGGAGAAAATTTATGAGCGACGCAGACCACCGCACCCCCCACACCACGCACTGGACGCTGGCGGCCCGCGCCGCAAAAATGAATCCGTCGGTGATTCGCGAGATCCTCAAGCTCACGGAAAAACCCGGCACCATCAGTTTTGCGGGCGGCCTGCCTTCGAGCAAAGCCTTCCCCGTGGCCGAATTCGAAGCAGCCTGCGCCAAGGTGCTCAAGGACGACCCCATCGGCGCGCTGCAGTACGCCGCCAGCGAAGGCTATGGACCGCTGCGCGAACTGGTAGCACAGCAATTGCAGCAGCAAAGCAGTGCGGCGGGGCAGCACTGGAACGTCGAAGCTTCCCAGGTGCTGATCACCACCGGTTCCCAGCAGGGACTCGACCTCGTGGCAAAAGTACTGATCGATGCCGGCAGCAAAGTGCTGGTGGAGTCACCGACCTACCTGGGTGCCGTCATGGCTTTCACGCCGATGGAGCCCACGGTATTGGGCGTGCAAAGTGATGAACAGGGCATTGTGATTGACGATTTGGCAACCCAATCCGAGAACGCACGGTTTCTTTACGTGTTGCCCAACTTCCAGAACCCGACTGGGCGCAGCATGACGCAGCAGCGCCGCGTCGAAGTGAGCGCACAAGCAGCAAGCACCGGACTGCCTATCCTGGAAGACAACCCCTACGGCGAGCTTTGGTTTGACCACGCGCCGCCAGCGCCACTGACCGCCCACAATCCGGACGGCGGTATTTATTTGGGCTCATTCTCCAAAGTACTGGCGCCGGGTTTGCGCATGGGTTTCCTGGTCGCCCCAAAGGCCGTCTTCCCCAAATTGCTGCAAGCCAAACAGGCGGCCGATTTGCACAGTCCCGGCTTTAACCAGCGCCTGATTCATGCGGTGATGCAAGACGGATTTCTCGACCGCCACGTGCCCACCATTCGCAGCCTCTACAAAGCCCAGCGTGATGCCATGCTGCAGGCACTTGCACAGCATTTCCCCGATGCACAGACAAACCCCGAGTCCAACCTGACATGGAACACACCTGCGGGTGGCATGTTCCTGTGGGCGCGGCTTCCAGCCGGCATGAATGCGGTGGACTTGTTGCCCCGCGCGGTGCAACATGGGGTAGCGTTTGTACCGGGGGCGCCTTTTTTCGCCGGACAGCCTGACCTGCGCAGCATGCGCCTGAGTTTTGTCACGCCAAGTGTGGAGGAAATTCACCACGGCGTGGCCGCTCTTGCGGCAGCCATCCGGCAATATCAGGTTTGAAATTCAGGAGCGCGATCATGTCCGAAACAGTGCATATCTGGGGGCGCATGAGCTCACTGAACGTTCGCAAAGTCGTGTGGGCGGCCCAGGAAACCGGCATTAACTTCACCCGCAGTGACGCTGGCATGGCCTATGGGGTGGTAAAGACACCGCAATACAGGGCCATGAATCCCAATGGACTGGTACCTACCTTGCAGGATGGGCAATGGGTGCTCTGGGAGTCCAATGTGATCGTGCGATACCTGTGCGCGCGCTACGCACCGACTGCCTTGTACCCAAACGATCTAAGGCAGCGCTTTGATGCAGAGCGCTGGATGGACTGGCAGCAAACCACCTTTAACCCAGCCGGTGGCGCGGCATTTATCCAATGGATACGGACTCCGGCCGAGCAGCGCGACCTGCAGGCCATCGCAAAATCCGTCGCCGCGACCGAACCCCTGCTGCATCTGTTGAACGCGCACCTTGAAAGTCGTGCCTATCTGACAGGCGACACATTCACCATGGCCGACATCCCGCTGGGCTGCGAAATGCACCGCTGGTTCGGCTTGCCACAGGCGCGCCCGGAGTTGCCGCATCTTGAGCGCTGGTACACGGCACTGCAGGCCCGCCCGGCCAGTCGCGGAGTGCTGGACCTGGCATTGGGTTGAACGCCATGCACAACCGCGCCTTCCAACAGGTCGATGTATTCACTGCCAAACCCTACTTCGGCAACGCCCTGGCCGTCGTGATGGACGGCACCGGTTTGAGTGACGCACAAATGCAGCGCTTTGCGCGCTGGACCAACCTGTCCGAGACCACCTTCCTGCTACCCCCAACGCCCCAAGCGGCCGCCGCGGGAGCGCACTACCGTGTGCGCATCTTCACCAGCGCCTATGAAATGCCGTTTGCCGGTCACCCGACCTTGGGAAGCTGCCACGCTTGGCTGCGGGCGCAGGGCGCGGCCAGTGATGGCATGGACGTCATCATTCAAGAGTGCCAGATCGGGCTGGTAAAAATTCGCCGAAGTCGCTCAGCGCCGGGCGATCGACTGGCATTCGCGGCACCGCCGCTGAAACATCGAACGCCCTGCGAGAACATGGAGGGCGTGGCAGCGGCCTCTGAAGCAGGCCTGGTTCGCACGCTGACCGAAGCGCTTGGGCTGCAGTCGCATCAAATTTTGGCAGCCCAGTTTCTGGACAACGGCCCCAGACACTTCGGACTTCTGGTCGATCGCCGCGACACCGTGTTGCAGCTCCAACCCGATTTGGCAAAACTGGCCGCAGCCTTGCCTGCGCTGGGCGTGACGGGCGTCGGATTGGCCGCTGTGGCGCCATTTGAGCCGCAGGCCCAGCCTGAAGACCACAGCGCATCCCCTTTGATCTTGCGCTCCAATCGCGAGGCGCGTGCTTTCAAAAGCAGCGCCCCATTGACGCCAGCTCCGGATGTGGAAATCCGTTTTTTCTTCCACGCCGATGCACGTGGTGTCGGGGAGGACCCCGTCACCGGAAGTTTCAACGCCAGCATGGCGCAGTGGCTGATGGGCAGCGGCCGGGCGCCCCGGCAATATCTGGCAGCGCAAGGAACAGTGATGGGGTGTGAGGGCCGAATCCACCTTTCGCAGGACGCCAGCGGACAGGTCTGGGTCGGCGGCGACAGCGTGACCTGCATTGACGGTCACGTCACGATCTGAAAATTGGGTTCCAATCCAGCCCATGGGAACTTTGTATCTGGTACGCCACGGGCAGGCCTCTTTGGGTGCCGACAATTACGACCAGCTCAGCGAACTCGGCCACCGTCAGAGCGTGTCTCTGGGCCAATATTTCGCCCGGCAGGGGATAGTGTTTGAAGCCGCCATCACGGGCACCTTGAAGCG
>CAIOLZ010000307.1 GCA_903859265.1 uncultured beta proteobacterium | reverse complement strand
TTGCGCTCGCATGGTGCCCAGAATGGTTGCATTCTGGCGCTCGCAGCCGGTGAGAAAGTCAGCAGCGCAGCGGTTGAAAAGGCCGTCGCGCTGGCCAAGTCGGCGCCAGCCATGTCGGGGCTTGACCTGGCCAAAGTGGTCAGCAGCACCAGCACATACGCCTGGAGCGAATCTGAATGGGCATTGGGTCGCGGCTACGGACAGCAGACCGCTCCCAAATTCCATGTCGTTGCGTTTGACTTTGGAGTGAAGAAAAATATCCTTCGCATGATGGCCGAACGTGGATGCAAAGTAACCGTAGTGCCGGCACAGACGTCCGCCCAACAGGTCATGGCATTGCAACCCAACGGTGTTTTCCTCAGCAACGGCCCCGGCGACCCGGAGCCTTGTGATTACGCCATTGCGGCCACCCGCGCATTGGTTGAAAGCGGTATACCAACCTTTGGTATCTGTCTCGGACACCAGATTCTGGCGCTGGCGTCCGGGGCTAAAACCTTCAAGATGAAGTTTGGTCATCACGGTGCCAATCACCCGGTCAAAGACCTCGATAGCGGGCGTGTTTCCATCACCAGCCAGAACCATGGCTTTGCCGTCGATGAGAAATCGCTGCCGCCCAATTTGCGACCCACCCACATCAGCCTGTTTGACAACACGCTGCAAGGACTGGAGCGCACCGACCGGCCCGCCTTCTGCTTTCAGGGTCATCCCGAGGCATCTCCCGGGCCCAGTGACATCGGCTATTTGTTTGACCGCTTCGTGGCGTCCATGGAGGCGCGGGTATGAGTTTTTACGGCGTCACGGACCTGTGGACTTACGTGATCGGGGCCTTTGGCATCATTCTGTTACCCGGACCGAACTCGCTGTATGTGCTGTCGGTCGCTACTGTGCGTGGCGTCAAGGCGGGGTACCAGGGCGCTTGTGGTGTGTTTGTTGGCGATACCGTATTGCTGATGTTGACGGCGCTGGGTGCGGCCAGCCTCTTGCGCTCCAATCCGGCAATTTTCATGGTGGTCAAATATTTCGGTGCAGCCTATCTCGCGTATGTCGGCATTAACCTGATCGTTGGAGCCGTGCGCAAGTGGCTCAGCAAGTCTGAGCCCATAGCACCTGACGCTGAGTTGGACCGGGAAGCCGCAAACGCCGCCCACATGCAGCATCCCTTCAAGCGCGCACTGGTGATCAGTCTGCTCAACCCGAAGGCGATTTTGTTTTTGCTGTCATTCTTTGTGCAATTTATTGACCCCCACTACGCGACACCGGCCGTGCCCTTTCTGATCCTGAGCGCCATCATCATGGTGTTCAGTGCCCTGTATCTGTCGGCGCTCATTTTTTTGGGTGCGCGACTGGCGCAAGCATTTCGCTCGCGCAAACGCCTCACGGCCAGTCTTTCCAGCGCCGTCGGCGGCTTGTTCCTGTGGTTTGGAACCAAGCTGGCGACCGCGAGCCTGAACTAGGTGCAACATGCCAAAACGTACTGATATCAAAAGCATTCTCATCATCGGCGCGGGTCCAATCATCATCGGACAAGCCTGCGAATTCGATTACTCGGGCGTGCAAGCCTGCAAAGCCTTGCGCGAAGAGGGTTACAAGGTCATTTTGATCAACAGCAATCCGGCCACGATCATGACGGATCCGGCGACTGCGGATGTCACCTACATCGAACCCATCACCTGGCAAACGGTTGAGAAAATCATCGCCAAGGAAAAGCCCGACGCCATCCTGCCAACCATGGGCGGGCAGACCGCTTTGAACTGCGCGCTCGACCTGTGGCACCACGGTGTGCTCGACAAATACACCGGCGCGGCCACCGGCAAGCCGGTCGAACTGATCGGCGCGACGCCCGAAGCCATTGACAAGGCCGAAGACCGCCTGAAGTTCAAGGACGCCATGACGAAGATCGGGCTGGGCTCGGCCCGCTCGGGCATTGCGCACAGCATGGAAGAGGCATGGACGGTGCAAAAAACGGTGGGCTTCCCGACCGTGATTCGCCCCAGCTTCACACTCGGCGGCACGGGCGGCGGTATCGCCTACAACTCGGAAGAGTTTGAGACGATATGCAAGCGCGGCCTCGAGGCTTCGCCGACCAATGAGTTGCTGATCGAAGAATCACTGCTCGGCTGGAAAGAGTACGAGATGGAAGTGGTGCGCGACAAGGCGGACAACTGCATCATTGTTTGCTCGATCGAAAACCTGGACCCCATGGGCGTGCACACCGGCGACTCCATCACGGTGGCCCCCGCGCAAACGCTCACCGACAAGGAATACCAAATTTTGCGCAACGCATCGCTTGCGGTGTTGCGCGAGATCGGGGTGGATACAGGTGGCTCCAATGTGCAGTTTTCGATCAACCCGGAAGACGGACGAATGATCGTGATCGAGATGAATCCGCGGGTTTCGCGGTCTTCCGCGCTAGCGTCCAAAGCAACTGGTTTTCCGATTGCGAAGGTCGCAGCCAAGTTGGCGGTGGGCTTCACGCTGGACGAGCTGCGCAACGACATTACCGGCGGCGCCACACCCGCCTCGTTCGAGCCGAGCATTGACTACGTGGTCACCAAGATTCCACGTTTTGCCTTTGAGAAGTTCCCTGCTGCCGACAGCCGCTTGACGACCCAGATGAAATCGGTAGGCGAGGTGATGGCCATGGGCCGCACTTTTCAGGAGTCGTTCCAGAAGGCATTGCGCGGCCTGGAGGTCGGCGTCGATGGCATGAACGAAAAGACGCAGGACCGTGAGGTGCTGGAAAAGGAACTCGGCGAGCCCGGACCGGAACGCATCTGGTACGTGGGTGATGCGTTTGCGCAGGGCATGAGCGTGGACGAAGTGTTTGCGCTGACCAAAATTGATCGCTGGTTTCTGGTGCAGATTGAGCAGATTGTCAAAATTGAACTGGAAATCGAGCGACTGCCGCAACCGGCCAGCGGCAGCCCGTTGGACAAGATTGACGCCGCGACCTTGCGCA
Organism: uncultured beta proteobacterium; assembly: GCA_903859265.1. Lineage (GTDB taxonomy): Bacteria > Pseudomonadota > Gammaproteobacteria > Burkholderiales > Burkholderiaceae_C > Allorhodoferax. Next base: position 587 of record CAIOLZ010000307.1, on the reverse strand, counting down.
GCCTCAAGCAAAAAGGTTTTTCCGACCGCCGCCTGGCGCGCCAGTTCAAAACAACGGATAAGGCGGTGCGCGAGAAGCGCCGTGCGCTTGGCGTGCGCCCCGTTTACAAGCGCGTGGACACCTGTGCGGCGGAATTCAGCACCAATACCGCATATTTGTATTCGACCTACGAGGCCGAAGGCGCAGAGTGCGAAGCCGCGCCCACCAACAACAAAAAAATCATGGTGCTCGGCGGCGGACCTAACCGCATCGGGCAAGGCATTGAATTTGACTACTGCTGCGTGCACGCCGCGCTGGCTATGCGCGAGGACGGCTACGAGACCATCATGGTCAACTGCAATCCTGAGACGGTGTCCACCGATTACGATACTTCTGATCGGCTCTACTTTGAGCCACTGACATTGGAAGACGTGCTGGAAATCGTGGACAAGGAAAAGCCGCTGGGCGTGATCGTGCAATACGGTGGTCAAACACCCCTGAAGCTTGCGCTGGACCTTGAAGCCAACGGTGTACCCATCATCGGCACCTCGCCCGACATGATTGATGCAGCCGAGGACCGCGAACGTTTTCAGAAGCTGCTGCACACG
>CAIOLZ010000306.1 GCA_903859265.1 uncultured beta proteobacterium | reverse complement strand
GCCCGCGCTGGATTGCGCGCCTTGCTTTGCGCGCCAGTGCCCATTGGGGCATATGCGTTGCCTGAACGACATTTCACCGGAGAGAATTGCTGCGCTGTTACTATAAATTAATGTTATAAAAGCCTGCTTTTTTAACTAAAGTCAGACGTTTATTATGAAATTTGTAGTGAAAACATTTCTTTACTCAGCCATTTGGATCACTGCTGTAGTAATCGGCATGACTGCAGCACAAGCCGCCGACTCCAAGGTGCTCAACATCTACAACTGGTCCGATTACATCGCCGACGACACGATCAAAAACTTTGAAAAAGAGACCGGCATCAAGGTCCGTTACGACAATTACGATTCCAACGAAACCCTGCACGCCAAGCTGTTGGCCGGCAACAGCGGCTACGACATCGTGGTGCCGAGTGCCGAGTTTGCGAAGATTCAGATTGAAGCGGGATTGTTTCAAAAGCTTGACCGTAGCAAGCTCACCAACTGGAGCAATCTGGACAAGGGCGTGCTCGAGCAACTCGCCAAGGTGGACCCCGGCAACGCCTATCTGGTGAACTGGTTGTGGGGTTTTGTGACGGTGGGCATCAATGTCAACAAGGTCAAAGCAGCGCTGGGGGACATGCCCATGCCCGACAACGCCTGGAGTCTGTTGTTCGATCCCGCCTACGCTGCGAAGTTGAAAAAATGCGGCATCAGCGTGCTCGACGCAGGTTCGGAAGTGGTTCCGGCAGCACTGCGCTATGCGGGCAAAGCCTCTTACAGCAAAGCCCCTGAGGACTACGCTGCAGCCGTTGCCGTGTTGAAAGCCATTCGCCCCTATGTCACCCGGTTTACCTCGTCCGGCTATATCGAAGATCTGGCCACTGGCACGACTTGCGTGGCAATGGGCTACTCGGGAGACATCAATATCGCAGCCAGTCGCGCGGCCGCGGCCAAGACCAAAACGCCAATCGTCATTGAGGCGCTGGTTCCCAAATACGGCACCAACCTGTTCTTTGATTCAATGGCGATCCCTAAGGACGCCAAAAATGTCGAGAACGCACATCTCTTCATCAACTACATCCTGCGCCCCGAGGTGCATGCATCGCTGACCAACAAGGTGTTTTATGCCAACCCCAACGTCGCATCGCTCAAGTATGTGAAAAAAGAAGTGGCGCAGAACAAATCCATCTTCCTGGAACCTGCTGCCCTGAGCACCATGACTGCACCCGACGCGCTGCCGCAAGCCGTGCGCAAATTGCAGACCCGCACTTTCACGAACTTCAAGGCGGGCCTGTAAAGGTAATAGGCTCCCCGAAGCGGCGCAGCTTGCCGGATTGCCCTCGAATCCCGACGCCCATTGCAAAAAAAAGCCACCCGAAGGTGGCTTTGAAAAATCCCCAAAGGGACGTCGTTGGATCTTGACGGGTACACATCTTTTTTGATATGGACTCTGATTTTTCACTGTGACAGCAGTGAAAAGAACTTTAGTTCCTCAGGGGGTCATTGGCTATCCCCCGTTCGGGGGAATCTTTCGCGATAAACACGCATTTAATTGATGAATTTGATATTCCTGCCTCGCGTTGCCCGCGCAAAGCACTAGTCCAACAAGAAGCTGGTATTTTGTTCGGCCAGCATCCGGGGTGGTGCAAGGCTTTCGTCTTTCAGATCGACGCCTGAGACTTGGCGCAGGCGAGACCGTTCCAGCAGGGCCTGCAGCGTGTGCGCGGCCTGCGCGTGGCTGAGTCCGGCGGCCCGGATATTGGAAATGCAGTTGCGCCGCGCGTCGGTTAAACCGATTTCGGGCATCCAGGTCATGTACAGACCCATGCTGTCCGGGGAGCTCAGGCCGGGCCGCTCACCAATGAGCACAACCACTGCTTTGGCGCGCAGCAATTGGCCGATTTCGTCCCCGATGGCCACCCGCGCTTGCTGTACTACGCACAGTGGCGCGATGCGCCAGGACGGTCCGGTCAGACTCGCCCGTAACGCAGTCAAAAACGGCGCCGCATGGTTTTCTATGGCGAGCGCCGACAAGCCATCGGCAACGACCAGCGCCAGATCAAACGCGTGGACCTCCGAGGCTGCCGCAGCAACCTGCCGCAACAGTTCCTGTGAGGCGCTGTCGAGCCGGCGGCCCAGGTCGGGGCGTTGCAGGTAATTCTGCCGGTCGGTGGCGGCGCTGTGCAGCTTGAGGCAGGGTGAAGCATCGGGCCACACCTGGCCGAGTTGGTGTGCCAACAAGGTCGTGTCAAGCGGGCGGTGCACTGCGTCGCGTGCCTGTGCGTGGGCCAACTGAAAATCCAGATGAACCTTGCTGGGCTGGCTGATTCCTGCACGCCCCAGTGCAACGCGGGCGTCGGTGAACTGGCGCAGCGCTGACCATGGATTGCCGGTCACAGCTTCCGGTGTCTGATGGGTCTTGTTGGGGTCTACCATTGCACGCAGTGTGTTAGCGCAGGCGCTGCATGCTTTTCGCAAAAACCGCAGGCAAACCGTCATGCAGTGCAAAGTCAGATCCGGCACCGCGCAGAATCTGCATGTTCCGCAGCCACTGCTCGAATTCCGGAGCGGGCCGCAGCCCCAGCACTTTGCGCACATACAAAGCGTCGTGAAATGAAGTGCTTTGGTAGTTGAGCATGATGTCGTCCGAGCCGGGAACGCCCATCACAAAGTTGCAGCCTGCGGTGCCAAGAAGCGTCAGCAGCACATCCATGTCGTTCTGGTCCGCCTCGGCGTGGTTGGTGTAACAAACATCACAGCCCATGGGCAAACCCAGCAACTTGGCGCAGAAATGGTCTTCCAGACCGGCACGAATGATTTGCCGTCCATCGAACAAATACTCCGGTCCGATAAAGCCCACCACGCTGTTGACCAGCAGCGGCTTGAAGTGCCGCGCTACGGCGTAGGCGCGGGCCTCGCAGGTTTGCTGGTCCATGCCATGGTGGGCATTGGCCGACAGGGCGCTGCCCTGTCCGGTTTCAAAATACATGACGTTGTTGCCCACCGTGCCGCGCTGCAGTGACTGCGCTGCACTATTGGCTTCCTGCAGCAGCGCAAGGTTGATGCCAAAGCTGGTGTTGGTGGCTTCGGTGCCGCCGATGGACTGGAACACCAGATCAACCGGGGCGCCTTGTTCGATCGCCTGCAGCGTGTTGGTCACATGGGTCAGCACGCAAGACTGGGTCGGGATGTTGTAGTGTTCAATGATGTCGCCCAGCATGTGCAGCAGCCGGCTGACCTGCGCCACATTGTCGGTTGCCGGATTGATGCCAATCACCGCATCGCCGCTGCCATATAGGAGGCCGTCCAGTATGCTGGCTGCGATGCCGGTGCTGTCGTCGGTCGGGTGGTTGGGTTGCAAGCGTGTGGCCATGTGCCCGCGCAGTCCCAGGGTATTGCGAAACGCAGTGACCACACTGCATTTTTGGGCCACCAGGATGAGGTCCTGGTGGCGCATGATTTTGCTCACTGCGGCGGCCATCTCGGGCGTGATGCCCGGTGCCAATGCGGTCAGTGTGGCGCTGTCGGCAGCATCGCTTAACAGCCAGTTGCGAAAGTCGCCCACCGTCAAATGGCGAACCAGCGCAAACGCCATCGCGTCGTGGGTATCGATAATCAGCCGCGTAATTTCGTCGTGCTCATAGGGCACCAGCGGCTGGTTCAAAAAGGTGGTTAACGGCAAATCTGCCAATGCCATTTGCGCCACCACCCGTTCCTGTGAGCTCTGCGCCGCAAGTCCCGCCAGTTGGTCACCCGAACGCAGTGGCGTGGCCTTGGCCATCAGGTCTTTCAGGTCCCGAAAGCCGTATGTTGTGCTACCTGCGGTGTGGGTGAATGCGTGCGTCACACGCTGAATATACAGTCCGCCCGTGACCGGGTGAGGGCAATCCTGCGGGCGTTCGGAGCGTCGGTTTGAGCGATCCAGGCCAGTGCCTGTTCACTGGTTTTACCGAATTGCATGTGGCGCTTCAGAAGCCGCGATTCGCGCAGCGCATCGTCAATATCGAGGTACCAGACCTCATCGAGCAAATTTCGAACTGCAGCCCATCCCCCTTCATCCAGCAACAAATAATTGCCCTCAGTGATGATCAGTTGCGTGCTTGCCTGAATGGCAAGCGACCCCGCAATGCCTTCCTCGAGTGTGCGCAAATACAGTGGCGCATAGATGGTCTGGCCGGCGTTGGCATCGGTATTTTGGGCGCGCAGCCGTCGCAGCAGGTGCGCGTAGCCATCGGCATCAAAGGTGTCCGGCGCGCCCTTTCGGTCAGCCCGGCCAAGCTCTTGCAATGCGGCGTTGGACAAATGGAATCCATCCATGGGAACGACCTGAGCGCGGCCTTGGAGGGTATGCGCCAGCGCCTCGGCGAGCGTGGACTTGCCGGCACCGGGTGGCGCGACGATGCCCAGAATCTTGCGTTGTCCGCTCGCCAGCAACTGTTCTGCGCGCTGCAAGCACCCTGGGGGCAAGTCGAAGGCAGCCATGCGGGTCATCCAAACGCGACGCTACCGCTTGCCACGTGGGCAAGCACTTCATCGCGGACCGGCGGCATGCAGCCACGGCGCTGCACGCAGATGCTGGCGCTGGCAATCGCGTTTTGCAGCAAGGCTCTGGCATCGTCTTGCTGCACGTCACGGCTGCCCAAATCGCTGCCGAGCCCGCACTCCAGCATGGCAACCACCAGACCGGCGAGGAAGCAATCGCCCGCGCCCACCGTATCCATTACCGTCAAAGCGCCAGTCTCCCTGGCCTGAAACACGTCGCCGCGGCGGGTGAGCAGACTGGCGCCTTCGCTACCGCGCGTCAGCGCGAGAACGCTGGCGCTCGAGTTGTTCAGAATATGACGGGCCTGGTCCAGTGGTGTGGCGCCGGGAGTGGCCAAATTCACCAAGTCCTCATCGCTGACTTTGATGACGTCGGCATATTGCAAGGTGTTGAGCACATGGCTGCGGTAGCGCTTGACGTCGGGCATGACCGAGGGCCGCAAGTTGGCGTCTATCACAATGGTTTTCCCTGCCTGCTGCTGCGCCGACAGCCAGGGCAGGTAGGTGCTGTCATCGTCCGGCGAAAGCGCCAATGCGCCCGTGCAGACAATTTTCAAACCAGGCACATCGGCACAAAACCGGGTGAGTTGCACTGCACTGGTGGCACGGTCTGCCACGCCCTCCCGGTAGAAAGCGTACTCCGGATGGCCTTGCGGGTTCACATTGACCACGGCAAGCGAGGTCACTTCCTGCACCGGCCCCGGACTTGCCAGATGGACGCCATCCGCCTCAAGACCTGCTGCGAGTTGGCGCCCAAACCGGTCGCGTGACAGCGGGTTCAGGTAGAGCGTTTGCACGCTTTGCCGCGACAGGGCGCGCGTCAGGTTGTAAACCGCGCCACCGATACACGGCACGAAAAGACCATCGGCATTGGCGATCAGGTCGATCAATGCTTCACCGGCCGTGGCGACCTGGATCGCGGAATTTTTATGCACCATATGAGGGTTTTCCATTACTAAAGTAACTTGATTTAGTTAGTCGAGGGCGAATATAGTGCAGCCACGCTAGGACGTAAAGCGTAATAACCCAGGGACCTCCCTGATTTTTAACGACAGAAATATCCACTTCCCGAGGAGAACGAATATGAAGAAATCCATGCTGGCGCTCAGCGCAATGGCACTCGCCGCGTCGGCCATGACGTCTGCAATGGCTGCAGAACCGGTCATCGGCCTCATCACCAAAACCGAAAGCAATCCCTTCTTCGTGAAGATGAAGGAAGGCGCCGAAGCAGAAGCCAAAAAGCTGGGTGCCAAGTTGCTTTCCGCCGCCGGCAAACAGGACGGTGATACCGCCGGCCAAATCAGCGCCATGGAAAACATGGTGGCTGCTGGCGCCAAGACCATCCTGATCACATCCTCTGGTGACGCCATTGTTCCGACCATCAAGAAAATCCGCGCCCAGGGCGTGCAGGTGATCGCCCTGGACAGCCCGGTGGACGAAGCCGATGCATTGTTTGCTACCAATAACTACAAAGCCGGCGAGCTGATTGGTCAGTACGCCAAGGCAGCACTCAAGGGCAAAACGCCCGTGATCGCCACCATGGACTTGTTCCCCGGTCATCCGGTGGGCGCGCAGCGCCACAACGGCTTTTTGGCCGGCTATGGTTTGAAGTCGCTGGACGCCAAGAGCAACGAACTGGCTCAGCCCGCCGAAGTGGTGTGTATGGCTGACAGCTACGGTGACGCTGCCAAGGGTCAGACCGGCATGGAAAACTGCCTTCAAAAGAACCCCAACATCAACGTGGTGTATGCGATCAATGAGCCGGCCGCGGCCGGTGCGTACAAGGCTTTGAAGGCCGCCGGCAAAGAAAAAGATGTCGTCATTCTGGGTGTGGACGGCATGTGCAGCAACGGTGTGGGCAACGTCGAAAAAGGCGTGATTGCAGCGACCAGCATGCAATATCCCTTGAAGATGGCTGCATTGGGCGTGGCCGCTGGCGTCAAATATGCCAAGGATGGCAAGCGTCAGACCGGTTACACCGATACCGGCGTTGACCTGGTTGCCGCCAAGCCCATGGCCGGCGTCAAGAGCATCGACACCAAAACGGCACGTGGCCAGTGCTGGGGTGACTGATTGGCTTTAGCCTCGCGCGTCCGTTGACGCTGAGCGCATGTGCGAAGGCCCTGAGACAATTTGTCGCAGGTGCTTTCGCTTCTCTCTCCTCATCGAGCACATTCCATGAACGCGTTAAAAGCCAAACTACCCCCGATGGGAACCTTGGGCCCGGCCATTGCATTGGTGCTGGCCTGTGCCTTCTTTTCGTTTCAACACGAAAATTTTCTGACGCTGCAGAACTCGGCACTGATCCTGCAGCAGGTCATGGTGGTTGGCACGATCGCCATTGGGCAGACACTGATTATTCTGACCGCCGGAATTGACTTGTCCTGCGGCATGGTGATGGCGCTGGGATCGATTGTCATGACCAAATTCGCCGCCGACTACGGCCTCAGCGCCCCGGTTGCCATTCTTTGCGGCATTGCCGTTACCAGCCTGTTCGGGCTGATCAACGGGCTGTTGGTAACACGTATCAAGCTGCCACCCTTTATCGTGACGCTGGGCACATTGAATATCGCATTTGCCTGCACCCAGCTCTATTCGCACGCGCAAACCATTACCAACATTCCCGATGGCATGAACCTTTTGGGTGAAACCTTTCCGCTGGGCAGCGCCCATGTTCCCTATGGCGTGGTTCTGATGCTTGCGCTCTACTTGGGGGTGTGGATCTGGTTGCGGGATACGGCGCAGGGGCGCCATATCTATGCGGTGGGCAACAGCCCCGAGGCGACCCGCCTGAGTGGCATTTCCACGGACAAAGTATTGCTCGGCGTGTACGTGCTGGCCGGTGTTTTTTATGGAATTGCATCGACGCTGACGGTGGCCCGCACCGGCGCCGGTGACCCCAACGGCGGCCAGACTGAAAACCTGGACGCCATTACCGCAGTGGTGCTGGGCGGAACCAGCCTGTTTGGCGGGCGCGGCATTATTCTGGGGTCGCTGGTGGGCGCATTGATTGTGGGTGTGTTTCGCAACGGACTCACGCTCATGGGCGTGTCATCGGTGTACCAGATTCTGGTCACCGGCATCCTGGTAATTCTGGCAGTCGCCACCGACCAAATGTCTCGCAAAGGAGCACGTTAATGAGTAGCCAGAAACACACGATCGTGATGCAGGCCAAAGGGCTGGTCAAACGTTATGGTCAGGTCACCGCACTCGATGGCGTTGACTTCGAGTTGCGGGCTGGTGAAATTCTGGCCGTGATCGGCGATAACGGTGCCGGTAAATCGTCCTTGATCAAATGTCTCTCGGGTGCAACGATCCCGGACCAGGGAGAAATTCTGCTCGACGGTAAAGTCATCCATTTCCGCAGTCCTATGGACGCGCGCCGATCCGGCATCGAGACGGTTTACCAGGATCTGGCCGTCGCGCCTGCCATGACAATTGCCGAAAATCTGTTTCTCGGCCGGGAAATGCGCCGCCCGGGCCTGTTGGGCGCACTCGGCTTTATCGACAAGAAGAAAATGCTCACCGAAAGCATCAACCGCATGAATGACCTCAAAGTTGGCATACGCTCCATGACCCAGGCCGTCGAAACGCTTTCAGGCGGACAGCGCCAGTGCGTTGCCGTAGGCCGCGCAGCCGCCTTTGCGCAACATGTGGTGATCATGGACGAGCCGACCGCTGCACTCGGTGTCAAAGAAGGAAACATGGTGCTTGAACTCATACGACGCGTCCGCGACAAAGGACTGCCTGTGGTGCTGATTTCGCACAACATGCCGCATGTCTTTGAGGTCGCGGACCGCATTCACATTGCGCGACTCGGCAAGCGCGCCGCGGTGGTGAATCCCAGGCGCATCAGTATGAGCGATACGGTGGCCGTCATGACG
>CAIOLZ010000305.1 GCA_903859265.1 uncultured beta proteobacterium | reverse complement strand
CGGATACCCTGCTGATGTTTTGGGGCGCAGCCTTGATGTTGCACACCTCGGTGATGGTGCAAAGCAAGGACGCACCGCGACCGCTGCAATTGCTATTGATGGGCCTGCTGCTGGGCCTGGCCGGTCTGAGCAAATACACCGCGATTTTCACCGCGCTGGCGCTAGCCCTTTGTCTGCTTCGGGCGCGAGGCCCCGGATTGCTGCGCGATCCATGGCTTTGGGTGGCTGCGTTGTTGGCCATTTTCATGGTTGCACCGGTGGCGTTCTGGAACGCCCGCAACCATTGGATTTCGTTCACCTACCAGGCCAAACACGGTGCCGGCGAAGTGTGGCAATGGGCCAATGTGTTGCGCTATGCCCTGGTGCAGTGCGTGGCGTATGGACCCCTGTTGGCGCTTGGATTGTTGGGGATATTTCAAAGCCCGCGCGCTGTGCGAAGTCTGGCCCTGTTTTTCGCGGTGCCGTTTCTGGTTTTGCTGTATTTATCGGGCGGCGGCACCGGTTTGCCGCATTGGACTGCTCCGGCCTGGGTGGCATTGGCACCTTTCGCCGGGATCGCGCTGGACCGTGGCTGGCGCACCCGCAGCCGGTGGTGGGCCGCTGCAGTGGCAGGGCTTGGCCTGTTGCAAGGCATGGCCTGCCTGACCTTGATGGCCTTGATGCTCAGTGGCGGGATGCCCTTTTGGGAGGGGCGCGTGGCCAGCGCAGAGTCGCCCAACCCACCCAACCCGTTTGCCGATCTGCATGGCTGGGACATTGCCGGTGCGCGTGCGTTGGAACTCGCAAAGCGGGCCGGGCTGAGCTCGGTCTCGGTTCAGAACTGGACCCTGGCCAGCCGCATTGGCTGGTATGCGCGGCCGTTGCCGGTGCATGTGCTGGAAGACCGTTTCGACCAATTTGATTTGTGGGCCGGCAAACTCGAAGCCGGGGGCAGCACGCTGCTGGTGGACTGGTCACAGCAACCCTATGTCACGCCGACGGGCGACCACGGTTTCAAGGTGTGTACGCTGCTTGACCATGTCACGGTGCACCGCCTGGGGTATGCGCTGGCAGACTTCGATTTTTACGCCTGCACCGGCTGGTCAGGTGATCCCAAGCCCGTGTTGAAACCGGCCAAGCCATGACGACCTTTTCCAACCCTTTCCCGCGCTGGCTTTGGTGCCTGCCTTTGGTTGGCCTCGCAGTGACTGCGCCTTTGTGGTTGCATGTCCGGGAGCCGGCGCAGTTTCTGGCGATCAACGCCTTTTTCTTGCCGGTGCCGGGAGCTATCTGGGCGGGACTGTCCTTGCTGGGCAACGGGTGGGGCGTGCTGGCGGTGACGGCGCCGCTGCTGGTACTGTCTCCGCGGCTGATGGCAGCGTGGCTGTGCGCTGCACCGTTTGCCGGTTTGTTTGCGCGGATCGGAAAAGAGTGGATCGACAGCCCGCGTCCTGCGGCGCTGCTGCACAGCGAGCAAATGCGTACGGTCGGTGAGGTGCTGTACACGGCGTCCATGCCGTCAGGCCATACCACGACCGCTTTTGCCTGGACTGCCGCCATTTATCTGGCGTTGACGACGGCGCAGAAAAAGCGCCATAGCTGGCTGTTGCTGCTGGCGTTGGCTGTCGGGCTCTCGCGTATTGCTGTGGGAGCGCACTGGCCTGGTGATGTGGCCGTGGGCGCGTGTCTTGGCCTGCTGTCCGCGCTGCTGGGCAACACGCTGCTGGCGACTCTGCGCGCGCAATCCTGGGCGGCGTTGGGCTGGGTGTCCCATGGTGCCAAGGCAATGGCCGGCATGGCGGTTGCCGTCGCCATCTACGTACTGACGACGCAGACGCTGGATTTTGCGGAAACCCTGACACTTCAGCACATCGTCGCCTTGTGGGCTGCAGTTTCTTTGCTGGTGCTGGCGTTGCGCAGCGCACGTTCCAAACTCGTGGCCGATGGCGGGACATAGCTTCTAGAATGGTGGCCACTCAATGCAAGAGGCGGATGCCATGGTTTTAAGTATCTCAGCGTGGGCCTGGTACGACTGGATCGGTAATTTGGGGTACCTGATTTTGCTGCTTTCCTACCTCACCACCGACGGGCAGCGTTTGCGTTTGTGTGCGGCTGTTGCGCTACCCATGCTGGCTGTGGTGGCGTATGTTGGCGGTATGCGGCCAACGTGGTTGGCAGCCATCTGGTTGCTGCTGCTGGCCGGCGTCAATGCTTACCGGCTTATCGTGCGTTCATCCGACGGTTCGGCGACAGCGTTGACCATTGAAGAGGAAGCGCTGCGGCTCTGGCTGTTTCCCACCATGTCGCAAGCGGACTTTGTCAATTTGCTCAAGGCTGGCAAGCGCAGCGTGGTGGGCTCAGGCACATTCCTGGCGACCCAGGGTGAGAAGATCGACCAGCTGCATTTCATTACCCAGGGGGCGGCCCATGTGATTACCAACGGCATGGTGGTTGCCACGCTGCGCGAGGGCAGTCTGGTGGGCGAAGTCAGTTTTTTCCGCGATGACGTGGCGACTGCTTCGGTCGTCGCGCAAGGGGATATCAAGGTGCTGTCCTTTGGGCGCCAGCAGTTGCGCAAATTGATGAACAGCCGGGAGACACTGCAACGCGCTTTGCACGAATCAATCGGGCGCGATCTGGGTTTCAAGCTGACATCGTTTGACGAGTCGCGGTTTTAGGTGCGCCCGGTGAAACCGTGGCTCTCTTAGACCACCAGCGGGTCTTCCTGCATCGCTTCGAGCTGCTCTTCCAGCATTTGTACCTGGCCTTGCCAGTAGTCGCTGCTACCAAACCAGGGGAAATTGGCCGGAAAAGTAGGGTCGGTCCAGCGCCGTCCCAGCCATGCACTGTAGTGAATCAGACGCAGAGTGCGTAATGGTTCGATCAGCGCCAGTTCAGCACGGTCGAACTCCCGAAACTGCTCATAGCCATCAACCAGTGCACCGAGCTGCCGCGTGCGCTGCTGACGGTCACCGCTGAGCAGCATCCAGAAGTCCTGCACCGCCGGACCGGTGCGCGCGTCGTCAAGGTCCACAAAGTGGGGGCCGGGGCCCAGTGCAGGGTTGGCGTCGGCCGGTGTCCACAGAATATTGCCGGGGTGACAATCTCCATGCAGGCGCAAAACGCGAATTTCGTCTGCGGTGTGACCGCCGCTGCCCGCGGTGGCCTCGCGCAGTGTGGGGTGGGCCGAAATTGCACTGATGGCTGCCTCCACGCCGCGGGTCCAGGCCGACTGCACGTCCAGCGGAACCATGTTGTGGTCGATCAGCCAGCGCATTGGCTCCACGGCAAATGTTGCTACATTGAGCGCGGGTCGCTGCAGGAATGGCTGTCTGCTGCCGACGCTATGGATCCGGGCCAGGAAACGGCCAATCCACTCCAGAACTTCGCCATCGTCGAGTTCCGGTGCGCGACCACCCCGACGCGGGCTGATACTGAAATCGAAACCACCAAAGTGGTGCAAGGTCTGGCCGTTCAGCGCCAGCGGCCCAATGGCAGGAACCTCAAAGTCCATCAGTTCGGCGGCAAAAGCATGCTCCTCCAGAATTTGCGCCCGGCTCCAGCGCCCTGGGCGGTAAAACTTGGCGATCACTGCGCTGCCATCTTCAAGCTGCACCTGATATACCCGGTTTTCGTAGGACGACAGGGCGGTCAGGCGGCCATCGCCCCGCAGGCCCACACCCTCCAGTGCGTCAAGAACCAGGTCGGGCGTGAGGGATTGGTAGGCATGGGACATGCCGGCGACTCTAACCCAGCGGGCCGGGGTCGTCGCCGAAGCTGCCCAGTGCGTCGCTGTCCGAATCGGAATAGCCAGCGCCGGATGAGGCTTTCTCGCTTTGCGTTCCCAATTGCTCGAAGGGCAGCGCCTGCTTGACCAGAATCACGGTGCATGGCGCGTCCATTGCCACCTTGATGGGAACAGTGGCGACAAAACGCTGCGTTTTCAATCCGTGTGTCGCCGCGCCCATGACGATCACGCTGACGTTATTGCCCCGCGCATAGTCCAGCAGTGCCTGGGCCGGGTCGCTGGATTCCAGGATATGGCAGGAAATCTGGTTCTCAGGCTTCTCCAGTGGCTGTGCCCACTGGCGAAGGCTTGTCAGATAGCGGCGATGCACGTTGGTTTCGCTGCGTTCTTCCACCGATGCGCTGGTCAGTCCGGGAGAGATGACGGTGATGCAGGCCAGGCGTGCGCCGGGGCGGGTGCCCAGTGAACGTGCAGCGGCCTGTCGCAGCGAGTACAGCGTGGCATCTGTCACGTCTTTGTGGGGTACAGCGACCATCACGATGGGGACTTCTGCGATTTGCTGGGAAGGCAGGGGGCTGGGCTGGTAGTGCATGCCGGCGGCTTTGATCCAGCGCTTGAAATGGGTGAGAAACGGCGTGCCGGCAATGCGGGTGCCCCGTTGCGTGACATGCACCTGCTCCGGGTGCGCCAGGTCAAACGCGAGGTGCGCCGCGGAAGGATAGCGGTCCGCCGCCACCGGCTCAAGGCAGCGCAACACCACTTCCTGCAACCAGGCCGGAACGCCGGGGCGCAGCTTGCGCGGGGGTACCGGGTCCATCCACAGGCGCTGGCGCATGCCGGCGGCGGTTTGCGGCTCGCCAAAGGGGAGTTCGCCCGTACACAGCTGGTAGAGCATCACGCCAATCGCAAAAATATCGCTGCGCGGATCGCCCCTTACGCCGACGACCTGCTCGGGAGCGATCCAGGCCGGCGAACCCACCGCTTTGCGCAATTGCTCGGCCAGCAAATCCGGATAGTGCGCGTGGCAGGACAGTCCGAAGTCCAGCAGCACGGCTTGTCCGTCGTCGCGCAACAGCACGTTGGCGGGTTTCAAGTCCAGGTGCACCGTATTTTGCTGGTGCAAGGCGTGGGCGGCCTGCGCCATCGCAATGCCCAACCTTGCGACTTCGTCGCTGTCGGGCTGCAATTCGGAGTCCAGCCAGTGCTGCAGCGTTCGCCCGTGCACGTACTCCATCACCAGATAAGGCACCCGTTGCAGGTCGCCCGCCGCCACAAAGCGCGGCACATAGGGGCCTGTGAGCACCTGCATGATCTGGGTTTCGATTTCGAAACTGACAATGTTTTCGGCGCCGTCGCCGGTGGTCATGCGCGGCACCTTCATGGCCATGGGAAATCCCGTGTGGTGACGCGAATCGGTATAGTGCACCTGATAGATATGGGCCATGCCGCCCGAATGAATGCACTCCTGGATCGTGAATCCATCCAGTACGGTGCCGGGTTCCAGCAGCTTCATCGTCCGCGCTCCAGGCGATCTGCCAGAAAGGCTGGCAGCCCCGCTTGCAAAATCGACGCAGCCGCCGCGTAATGGTCATAGGGCACCCGGTGAAATGTGAGCTGCCAGCGTGCCGTGTCGATCATGGCGTACATCGACAAGGGGTTGCCATCGCGCGGCTGCCCGACCGACCCCACTGTACCCAGCCATTGCCGATGGGGGGGCACGGGCACCGCTACACCGCTTTGGGGCGAGAACTTCATCAGCGTTTGGGTCGATCCCCGAAAGTACAGCGACTGTTCATGCACATGTCCCCCCATCACGTAGCGTACATCGGGCCAGATTGCAGCGGCATCCAGACTGGCCGTGGCCGCACGCTCGTCGTACACGTAGCGCCACAGATGCGGCGCGTCGGCGCTGGCATGCACCAGCAGCAGTTTGTCGTGTTGCATGGTCAGGGGCAGCGCGTCCAGCCAGGCCAATTGCGCGGGCTTGAGCTGGGCATGGGTCCATCGCGCGGTGCTTTCACCGACGGTTTGCACCTGCGCGGGAGGGGACACTGCCATGGCATCGTGGTTGCCCTTGAGAACGGTGGCGCCCTCTTCGGTCAATAACCGGATGCGTTCCACCACCTCACACGGGTTGGCACCATAGCCCACCAGATCGCCCAAAAAGGCGAAGCGCTGCGCGCCTCGCCCGCGCGCGTGGAGCAGACAGGCATCAAGCGCCTGAATGTTGCCGTGGATGTCCGACAGCAGCGCCAGTCTCATGGATTCTCCGGTTGATTTCCTGCCTGGAAGCCGACCTCACGCGACTCCTGCTGCCTACTATAGGGCAAGCGATCAATGCCCTTGCGCAAGAAAGTTTCGATCTGTAAGCACCAATTCGAAAAATACCGATTGGTGCCAAAATTCGAACTCGATAATCCGTGCTTCTACCAAGCAACAAAACTCGAAGGAATGCCGTTGAAAACCCTCGCCAATACGCCACTGTCGATGCTAGACCTGGTCGCCGTGCGCGAGGGAGGCACCGTCGCGCAGGCGATCGCCAACGCTGTAGATGCCGCGCGCCATGCCGAGGCCTTGGGATTTTCGCGCTACTGGCTGGCCGAACACCACAATATGCCGGGGCTGGCCTGTTCTTCTACCGCCGTTCTGGTCGGCCATATTGCAGCTGCAACGCGGCGCATCCGGGTGGGCTCCGGTGGCGTCATGTTGCCCAACCACGCGCCACTGGTGGTGGCAGAAGCCTTTGGCACGCTGGCGGAAATTTATCCCGGACGCATTGACCTCGGACTGGGTCGCGCGCCCGGTACCGATCCGCTGACCATGCGTGCGTTGCGGCGCAACCGGGTCGAGTCGGAGGAGGACTTCCCGCGTGACGTAGCCGAACTGGCGCAGCTGCTGGAGCCGGCCGCCGCGGGGCAGCGTCTGATTGCTACGCCGGGCGCTGGCACGCGGGTGCCGATCTGGTTGCTTGGCTCGAGCCTTTACTCGGCGCAACTTGCAGCCCAGCGCGGCCTGCCCTATGCCTTTGCGTCGCACTTTGCGCCGCGCCTCCTGATGCAGGCAATCGACATTTACCGGTCAACCTTCCGCCCCTCAGCCACGCTCGCCAGGCCGCACGTCATGGCCTGCATCCCGTTGGTGGCAGCGTCCACCGATGAAGAAGCGCAGTGGCTTGCCAGCAGCATTTACCAGCGGGTATTGGGCATCGTGACCGGTGTGCGTCGGGCCTTGCAACCGCCGATTGAGAATTTTCTGGCCCGTTGTCAGCCGCAGGAGGTAGCTGCGATTCGCGATTTCCTGGCCATGGCCGTCATCGGTGGCCCACAGACCGTGCGGCAGCAACTGGAAGACACCATTGCGCGCACCGAGGTCGATGAATTGATGCTGGTTTGCGATGTTTTTGATCCGGTGCTGCGCTTGCGTTCGCTGGATATTGCGGTGGCCGCTAAAACCGAACCTCTGGAATTTGCCTGATGGCCTTGCCGATTGAACCGGACACGATTTCCCACGGTATCCAGCTCGCGGTGGCACCCGTGTTTTTGCTCACCGCAGTGGCGGGCATGATTGGCGTCGTGGCGAACCGGCTGGCGCGCATCATCGACCGCGCGCGGCTGGTGGAGTCGCAGCTCAAGGCGCATGTGCCGGAGCCTGAGGCAACCGTGGCATGGCGTGAACTGGACGAACTGCGTACGCGGGGATTGCTGGCCAACGGCAGCATCGGTTTGCTGACCATGTGCGGTTTTTCCATAGGCGCGACCATTGTGGTTTTGTTTCTGGGAGAAACCATTGATCTGCCGGTACAACGCGTGTCGATCTTCAGCTTTTTGACGGCGCTGGTGTGCTTCATGCTGGCGCTGGGCTGCTTCTTTACCGAGACCATGATCGCCACGCGTCTGCTCAATTTCGGCAGGGAAGAGCGCAGGCGGGTAAAGGCGCTGGCGCGGCAGTCCAAAAAAACAGTGTAAGGACCAGCCTCAGGTCGTCGCGCGTTCCACCTGCACCGCGCAGTCATAAAACGTCGGTGCCCGGCCCATGTCGGTCAGTCGCTGGCTGGTGAGTTCGTTGACATTGCGACCGTCGAGCCCGAGCTTGCGCCACCACACGCCCAAGCCATTGACGACGCCCGGACGCGCCCGCTGGCCCACCATGACAACGCAGCGGTAGCTTCCGCGCTGGTTAAATATTCGCACCGTGTCGCCATTGGTAATATTTCGGGCCGCGGCGTCGTCGGCATGCATTTCCAGCAATGGCTGGCCTTCGATGTCGCGCAGGCTTTTCACGTTGACAAAGGAGCTGTTCAAAAAATTGCGTGCGGGCGGCGAAATCATCGCCAGCGGGAACTGTGGGTTCTGGTGTGCCACCTCATAGTTGGGCACATAGTCGGGCAAGCCATCGAATCCTTGCTCGTGCAGGCGCTGGCTGAAGAATTCGCATTTGCCAGAAGGGGTCGGAAATTGCCCTTGGGCAAAAGGCGCATCGGGCAGTGGCAAGGTGAGAAACCCTTGTTCTAGCAGCCCATCAAAGTCGGTCTCGGAACCCAGCGCGGCACGGGCCAGGGTCAGGTCATCATCATGGAAGCAGTCCTCGGTAAATCCCATGTGCCGTGCCAGATCCCGAAAAATCTGGGTATTGGTACGCGCTTCACCCAGAGGCGCGATGCTGGGTCGATTCAGCAGTACATCGGTGTGGCCATAGCTGCCGTGGATGTCCCAGTGTTCGAGTTGGGTGGTCGCGGGCAGCACGTAGTCGGCGTAATCGGCCGTGTCGGTCTGGAAGTGTTCCAGCACCACGGTGAACAAGTCCTCGCGTGCAAAGCCCTCGACCACTTTGCTGGAGTCGGGCGCTACCGCAACGGGGTTGCTGTTGTAAACGATCAGGGCCTTGATCAGAGCAGACGGTTCACCCAGGCTGGCGTTTTTGGCCTGCAAAGCGTCACCGATCGTGCTCATGTTGATCGTGCGTGGCGTGCCGCCGGTGCGCAATTCGGGTCGCTCCAGTGCGTCGTCATCAAACGCAAATGCACCTGAGGATGACAGCAGAACACCGCCAGCGCGATGCCGCCATGCGCCTGTCAATGCCGGCAGGCAGGCGATGGCGCGCACTGCATTGCCGCCGCCACGCACGCGTTGCAGGCCGTAGTTCATGCGAATGGCCGCTGGCAGTTTGGCCGCGCAGGTCTGGCCGTAATCCCGTGCCAGTTCCGAGATTTCTTCAGCGCGGATTCCGCATATTTCTGCGGCCCGCTGGGGCGACCATTCCAGTGCGCGAGCCCGCAGTGCGTCCCAGCCCAGCGTGTGTTGTGCCAGGAAGTCGTGGTCAAGCCAATCGTGTTGAATCAGTTCATGCATGACCGCCAAAGCCAGCGCGGCGTCGGTGCCGGGCCGCAACGCAATGTGTACGTGGCACTTGTCGGCGGTCTCCGTTTTTCGCGGATCTATGCAAATAATTTTGGCGCCGTTGCGTTTGGCCGTTTGCACGTGGCGCCAGAAATGCAGGTTGCTGGCAATGGAGTTGCTGCCCCAGATCAAAATCAGTTTGGATTCGGCAAAAAATTCAATCCGGGTTCCCAGCTTGCCGCCCAGCGTGTGGGTCAGCGCTTCACCACCGGCGGATGCGCATATGGTGCGGTCCAGTTCGGCCGCGCCGAGCTTGTTGAAAAATCGCGTCGCCATGCTTTCGCCTTGCACCTTCCCCATCGTGCCGGCGTAGCTGTAGGGCAGGATACTTTGCGGGTCGGTGCTGGCAATTGCCGTCAGGCGCGCTGCAATGTCGCTCAAAGCCGCGTCCCAGCTGACCGGCACAAACTGGCCGCTGCCTTTGGGGCCGCTGCGCTTTAACGGCGTCAACAGCCGCTCGGGGTGGTAAGTGCGCTCGGTGTAGCGCGAAACCTTGGTGCACAGCGCGCCGCCGGTGTGGGGGTGATTGGGATTTCCATGGACTTTGATCGCCACACCGTTCTGCACCGTGGTGACCATGGAACAGGTATCGGGGCAGTCGTGCGGGCAGGCGCCTACCACTTCAAAAATGCCTTTGGTGCCCGGGCTGCTGATCGGTGTTTCGGTTCGGGTGTTCATGCTCGCAATGTTAAGGCTTGCAGCGCCATAATGCGCCGATGAACCTCCTCGACCCCATCGTTTCCGCTGCGGCTGAAATCGTTGCCATCCGCCGTGATTTGCACGCCCACCCCGAACTTTGTTTTCAGGAAGTGCGCACCGCCGACGTGGTGGCCGCAAAACTTGCCGAATGGGGCATCCCGGTACATCGGGGATTGGGCACTACCGGCGTGGTCGGCATCATCCGGGCCGGTACCAGCCAACGCGCGCTGGGTTTGCGCGCCGACATGGATGCACTCCCGATGCAGGAGTTCAACACCTTTGCCCACACCAGCCAGTACCCCGGCAAGATGCACGCCTGCGGCCATGATGGCCACACGGCGATGTTGCTGGCG
>CAIOLZ010000304.1 GCA_903859265.1 uncultured beta proteobacterium | reverse complement strand
GCTTTGGAAGCCTTGTTTCACCCATTGAGGTACCCTGAAAAGCTCCGGTTTGGCAGCGCCTTGAGTGTGACCCAACCGCAAGCGCACGTCCGTACGATGACGCTCTCTGTATGTCCCCCCAAAACGAATAAGGCTCAGAAGTTCGCCAGCGCACAGAGCCGCACACAGCAATTGACTAAGCTGACCAAACGGTGTTCAACCACCCAACGGCATCCACTCAACGGGAGACATTCATGGGCCTTGGAACTATTCTCTTCATCGTTTTGGTATTGATGCTCATTGGTGTCTTCCCGGCCTGGCCGCACAGCCAATCCTGGGGATATGGACCAACCGGAGGCGTGGGTTTCCTGTTGTTCATCATCGTGATACTTCTGCTGATGGGCAGACTCTGACTGGCCCCGCGACTTCCCGGGCAAAAACAACGCCACCGTTTAGCGCGCCATGTGCGCTTGGGTAGTCTGGCCGCACATTGACCGCCAAGGTCAGTGTGCGGCGTCTGCACTTTCCTGTTCTAGGCTTTGGGCTGCGCGGTTATTCATGCGTGCGATGCCGGCATGGTAGGCCGCTTTGTGGTGGTCTCCCAGACGCGCCAGCCGTGAGGACTCCGTTTCATGCTTCACCGCCTTGAAACGCAGCTGGGATATTTTTTTTTGAATATCCGATTCATCCGGCTCTGAACTTCGCCTTACATAGTCGCCAATAGTATCCATAGCCATTTGGTAGTTAAATCCTTCGGACCGATTTCAGCTTTGAGTGATGCTTTATTTTTTTTGACCAGGCCACTAAAGTATGTACGTTGACCCGCTTAAAAAGACTGGCTCGCAGACCAGCCGTATTCACGATGACCGGGCACAGGCCAAGTGATGCTTCCGGATATCTGAATTAGTCAAATAGATGTTGCGTGTCTTATCGTACGAATCTAAAACGTGCCATCCAATAGCCTCTGAGGGAGCAAAGAAGCAATCAGGTTTCATTGCTTTATTCACGTCAACCCATGGAGATTCATATGAAATTCACGCCCAGGAAAACAGTGTTGGCAGTTGCGCTGCTCGCAGCCATTGGTGCCGCGCAGGCAACCAGTCTGGTTACCAACGTGCCGACAACCAACATCGATATTCTCACAACGCCGTTTGCGGGCACTTTGCTGGATTCGGCAACCACGCTTATCAGTAACGCAAGTTATAGCGGAACGGCTACCTCTGCCGTTTATTCCACCGCAACCGGTCTGGATTTTTTATACCAGTTCACGAACAATGCGAGTTCGCTCAACGGTATTGAGCGGTTCACGGGATATAACTTTTTAAGTTTGGGTGCTACTCCAGTCAACGTCTTTCAGACGGGTGCCGCGATCGGTGGTATTTTTGCCGCCGGAACCGAAGCGGCGGATTACGCCGATCGCACTTCCCTGGGTGTGATCGGTATCAACTTCGTGCCCAACGGAAATTCAAAAGTCAATCCTGGTACCACCAGCTTCACGGAGATCATTGCGACCAATGCGACCGCATACACCGCCGGCAACTTCGGTATTCTTGATGGTTACGGTTCCAATGCAGCAGGTTTTGCAACCGCTGTTCCGGAACCTGAGTCCTATGCAATGCTGCTGGCAGGTCTGGGCATGGTAGGAACTATCATTCGCCGTCGCAAGAATCAGCAACGCTGAGCAGTTGTAGTGACCGCTGTGACAGGCATCCGGATCGAAATCAGGGTGCCTGTTCTTCAATCGCGATGGGAGCCATCAACCCGCGCATCTCCCCAGCGCAGTAATGTTTCATCATCCCCGCGGTACACCGTTGTGCCATGACAATCCACGCAGTACTGGCGCGAAACAATCATGTCAATCACCTGCATAGCCGGGGCAATGCGCACGTATTCAAAAAGAATACTCCTGTGCACACGCGCACCTGCCTTGATCACGCAACCATGCCCGATCCAGCTCGGCCCCTCAACGACGGCGCCGGGTTCCAGACGCACGCTGGATCCGATATAGACCGGTCCGGTAACCGTCACCGTTTCCCAGGCAATGGATACATTGAGGCCGACCCAGACGCCGGGCCTTACTTCTCTGCCTGGCATACCCATATTGCGGATCTCCCCCCGCAGCACACGTTGCAAGACGCTCCAGTAGTCGCTCACCCGGCCGATATCAATCCAGTGAAAATCCCGGTTCTGAACGTAAAAAGGTCTGCGTTCTGCGACCAATGTAGGAAATAGCTGCGAACCAATGTCATAGACACTGTCCAAAGGTATGCAATCGAGCACCGAGGGCTCAAAAATATAGATGCCGGTGCTGGCCAGGGTCGAGCGGGCCTCCTGCGGACTCGGCTTTTCCTGGAACGATGCGATGCGTCCGTCGCCGTCCGCCAGAACCACACCGTAAGACGCAACATCTTCACGGGCAACATTCAGTGCCACCACGCTTGCCATAGCCCCTTTTTGGTGGTGTTCCGCGACCGCTGCCGTGATGTCGAGATCGATCAGCGCATCCGCACAGAGGACCAGCGTGGTGGTGTCAAAAAAGCCGCTGAAGTCCTGAATGTGGCGCATGCCGCCCGCCGACCCCAAAGGGCGTGGAAGGATATCGCCGTGGTCACAAACGCCCTCGTAGGAATAGCCGATTTCAACACCCCAACGGCTGCCGTTGCCAAAGTATTCCTCGATCTTTTGGTAGTGGTAGGCCACGTTCACCATAATCTCCCGGACACCGTGGCCGGCCATGTGTTCGATGAGATATTCCATCACCGGCTTTCCCAGAATAGGGATCATGGGCTTGGGCATATCACGCGTCAGCGGTCGCACCCGCGTTCCTTGACCGGCCGCCAGAATCATTGCCTTGACCATCCCTCACTCCCCTGATGCGGGTTGGCCACCGCGGCGCAGAAGGCACACCGCAAGATGACGTCGCAAGCTGATGATGTTCGATGGCATCGGGCTGCGCTGTATGTGCGTAGCACAACAGACAAGATTAAACCGGCCGGCCGACACTCCTTTGGCCAGTTCAATCATAGGTAAGCGCGTTGACATACCCATCCATAGCCACTGTTGCCCCTTCTGCTCCAGCCCTGGAGGTTCCCCCGGCTGTATCTGCTTCGGTTCAAGAGCAGTGGAGCCTTGACGACCTCACCCGGTACCAGCGGACCCTTGCCCATTCGGTCAAGTTGCGCAGCCACCTCGAGGTCCTTGTCTGGTTACAGGGGGACATGCAGCGCTACCTGCCGCACGGAATTCTGATTGCCGCCTGGGGGGACTTTGTCACCGGCAATATCCAGCACGACATCGTCTCCATCGTCAGCGGCATTCGCTCGGATATCGCCAACGACTTCATCGTGACACCCCTGCTCGTGCGCCTGTACGCGCGCTGGCTGGAACATGGAAAAAAAGCGTTTGTCAGCGCCGGCAGTGACGTCGATACGCTGCTGACACCCAATTCCCGGGATCACGCCCTCGCTGATGCGCTGCATGGCATGCACAGCGCACTCACCCACGGTATCAAAGATGAACGCGGGAGCTACGACTGCCTCTATGTCGTTTTTTCTGCCCAGGAAGTCTTCATGGAGGCGGCCTGCAAAACCCTGACACAAGTCCTGCCCTATATAGACCACGCCCTGCGACAGGTAGAGCATTTGCCGCACCAGTCGGTTGGGCGGGGTGGTCTTTACCAACGGTTTTCACTGGAACGTCTGCTGTCTGCGCGCGAGCGGGAAATCCTGCACTGGATTGCCATGGGCAAGACCAACGACGAGATCGCCAGCATCCTCGAACTCAGCCTCTACACCGTCAAAAACAATGTGCAGCGGATATTCCGGAAACTCAATGTAAGCAATCGCGCCCAGGCAGTCGCGGTTCTGAACCGCGATGCTTAAAGTCGAAGTTCCTGCGAGTTCGGTCTCCCGCATGGGCGTAAGTCAGCCGATGTCTTTTGGTTCGGGCGATCTTTTGGGGCTTCTGGACTCGCTACTGTGTCCTGTAGCACTGATCACGTCGCTGCTGGTGATTGCCATGTTGCAGGGCGACCCCCTGGGTCCGCAGTACTGGATCCTTTGCATCCTGGTGTTCGCACTCACCTTTCCCGGCCAGAAGACACTGCAATCATCGGTTGGCCAATTGGTCATCAACGTGGTGATCAACTGGCTCTGGATCATGACCCTGTTTCTCTTCGCAGGCTATGCCAGCAACACCATTGCAGAATTCCCGAAAACTGTACTGAAGACCTGGCTATGGGCTGCGCCGGTGGCCGAAATCGGCATCAGTCTGCTGATGCGGGTTGCGGCGCCCGGGGTACTGCGTCTGCAGGGGCCGCGCCAACGCGCCATTCTGGTGGGCATCAACGCACAGGCCATGGCGTTTGGGAGGCGGCTCACCGCATCCCCGCTGTCACATATCGAGCTATTGGGATTTGTGGACAGTCGCAGTCCGCAGCGGCTGCAATACCCGGACATGCAGTTTCTCGGAACCATGGAACAACTCGCCGCGCTGGTGCATACCCAGCGCGTGCAACTGATCTACCTGTCGTTACCCATGAGTTCACAACCCCGCATCATGCAGGCGCTCGATGCGCTCAAGGACACCACTGCATCCATTTACTTTGTGCCCGACATGTTCGTGACCGACCTGATACAGGGCCACGCCTGTGCAGTCTGCGATACCGCCGTGATAGCGGTTTGCGAAACACCTTTCACCGGGCTGGACGGTCTCGTCAAACGCGCCAGCGATATTGTTTTTTCGACGCTGATTCTGTTGCTGATATCCCCCGTCTTGCTCGGCATTGCCGTGGCCATCAAGTTCAGCATGCATGGTCCGGTACTTTTTAAGCAGCGCCGCTACGGCCTCGATGGCCAGGAAATTGTGGTTTACAAGTTCCGCTCCATGAGGGTCAGCGAGGACGGCGCCACAGTCGTTCAGGCCAGGCGCAGCGATGCACGCATAACACCGCTGGGCGCCTTCCTGCGCCGCACTTCGCTTGACGAGTTGCCGCAATTTTTCAACGTATTGCAAGGCCGCATGAGCATTGTCGGACCGCGCCCCCACGCCGTTGCACACAACGAGTTTTACCGCAAGCAGATCAAGGGCTATATGGTGCGCCACAAAGTCAAGCCGGGCATCACCGGTTGGGCCCAGATCAGCGGCTTTCGCGGCGAGACCGATACCCTGGACAAGATGCAGGGGCGCATCGACTGCGACCTGGACTATCTGCGCCACTGGTCCCTGGCGCTGGACGTCAAGATCATTTTTCGCACCATCTTGCTGGTGCTTCACGACCGAAAGGCCTATTGATGATGTCCGTATCCATGGGGCGCCGGCTGGGCATGATCTTGTTCACATGCCTGTTTCACGCTGGTGTGTCGGCGCAGGACGCATCGCCACTGACCGTGACCGCTGCCTACACCGTGGAAAGCGACCAGACGGGGTATCCCGCAGGGACTGTGACCGACCAGGTCGGCAAAGCCGAACTCGGTCTGCTGTTCCACACCCTTCAGGGCTTGCAGTCGTTTGATGTTGACGCGCATTTCGACAACTACCAGTACCAGACCGAAACCGACCAGGACCATACCGAGGCCAACTACACGGCAGGCTGGAAATGGGCCGTCACGCCGCGCCTGACAGGCAATGTGGACGCCATGCAGGCCGAGACGCCCCGCGCCAGCGCCATCTATGGCCCGGGCCCCAACCGCCAGACGCAGACGCACTACAGCGCGGACGCCCAATACGAGGTGGACGGACCCTGGCACGTGATCGCCGGGGTCAGCCAGGACAAGCACAGCAGCCAATACACCGATCCCAGCAACCCCGACACCCAAAGCAACTCGGAAGATTTGGGCTTGCGGTATGACTTTTCTTCCGGCAGCTGGATCAGGCTGAGTGTTATCTCGGTGAACGGCAATTACCTGAGTGACGGCACCGCCGCATTTGCCGCGACGGGTGACAGCTACCGGCAATTGGAAGAGGACTTGCGTCTGCATTGGTTGCTGCGCGCTGACACCAGCGCCGATGCCTACATCACGCAAATTTCCAGAACTGACCAGTACAACACACAGCTCAATTTCAGCGGGTTCAACTACGGCGCCAGTGGCAACTGGGCGATCACGCAGCGCAGCAGTTTGGTCGCAGGCTATTTGCATGAACTCTCCATTGACCTGGAGCCCGCTGCACTGTTCACGACCCGCGATGCGCTGAACTGGGGCGTGAATTGGCAGATCGGCAACTGGGTCCAGTTGCAACTTCGCCAAACGCTGGAGCAACTGGGCTTTCGCGTGCAGCCCGGGGACAGCACCAATGTGCGCCAAGACAGCAGCCATGACACCAGCCTGGCGCTGGTCTGGATGGCCGGCAGGCGCTGGCAGGTAAGCGCCGCAGTGCAGCAGCAGGAACACAGCTCAACCCTTGCAGGACAGGGCTATACCGGCCAGCAAATCAGTTTGTCCACCCAATTGAGCTTCTAGACAGAGAACGCCACCATGACTTCGTTTTACCGATCGACCAACACTGTCCTTTTAGGCACCCTGCTCGCAACGGGCGTTTTGGGCCTTGCAGCCTGTAGCAACAAGGATGCTCCCAAACCCACGACCCAGGTGGCTGCCAAGGTTGGAAGCGAGGAAATTTCCTTGCTTCAGGTCAACGCAGCCCTTTCGCACGGCAGTGCCCGTGCCACTACGCCGGAGCAGGAACGATTGTTGAGCCGCAACGTGCTTGAGGGTCTGATTGATCAGCAGGTTGCCGTTAACCAGGCCATGGCGTCCAAACTTAACCGCGACCCCGATGTGATGGCGCAAATCGAAGCGGCCAAAAGCGCCGTGCTTGCCAACGCCTTCGTCCGGCAATATGTCCTGACCCTTCCCAAACCTGCACCGCAAGACGCAGTGAAATATTTTGATGAGCATCCGGCGCTGTTTTCTGAGCGCCGTATCTATACGGTGCAGGAAGTTGTGGTGCCGCGCAGCGCTGCCGTGCTGGAACAGTTCAACAGCATGGCGCTGTCCAACAAGTCCATGGATGAAGTAGCGGGCTGGCTCAAGGCCAAACAAATCAGCTTCACCCCGGTGACCACCAGCCGCGCAGCGGAGCAGATTCCCATGGACCTGCTGCCACGCATGCACGCACTGCAGGACGGTCAGGATCTGGTGTTTTCCACGCCAACCTCGGCCACGATCCTGCGCCTGCTGAGCTCCCGCACAGAGCCCGTACCCAAAGCCCTGGCCCTGCCGCGCATCGAACAGTTTCTCAGCACCCAGCGCATCGAGAACGCCATCACGGAGCACATGAAGGCGCTGCGCGCCGCCGCCGGCGTGGTCTATATGGGCGAGTTCGCGCAAAGCGCCCAAAGCACCGGTGCTGCAGACGCTTCAACCGACAGCAAGACGTCCGCGACGGTAGCTGCCAGCGTGAGCAGCACCGTGGAAAAAGGCATTGCCGCTCTGAAGTAGTGCAAGCAATCAAATCCTCCACCCGCATTGATCGGAACCTATCCATGACCCCACACCATCCCACAATCCCCCGCGTCTTTGCCACCGCCCTGCTCGCACTGAGCATTGTCCTGGCCGGCATTCTCATGCTGCCGCGCAGCAGCTTTGCGCAATCCCGAGCGGACTACGCGCTCGGTGCGGGCGACCTGATCCATGTACAGGTGTTCCAGAACCCGGACCTGAGCATGGATACCCGGTTGTCGGAAAACGGCGTCATTACCTTCCCGCTGATTGGCGCTGTCGATCTCAATGGCCTGTCGGTATCCGCTGCCGAAACCAAAATTTCGGGCCAACTCAAAAGCGGCGGATTCATGCAGAACCCGCAGGTCACCATTTCCCTGGTGCAGGTGCGCAACAACCAGATCTCGGTGCTCGGCCAAGTGGCCAAGCCCGGGCGCTTCCCGCTGGAGGCCGCCGGCACGCGGGTTAGCGACATGCTCGCCAATGCAGGCGGCGTTGTGCCAGGTGGCGACGACATTGCCATTCTTACCGGCACCCGTGACGGAAAGGCATTTCGTGAACTGATTGATATTCCCGCCATCTTCCTGCAGGGTGCTGCCGGAAAAGACACGGTGCTGCAAGGCGGTGACACTCTTTATGTACACCGTGCACCGGTGTTCTACATCTATGGTGAAGCACAGCGTCCCGGTGCCTACCGCATTGAGCGCGAAATGACCGTGATGCAGGCCATTGCCCTGGGCGGCGGCCCGACCAGCCGCGGCAGCGAAAGCCGGTTGCGTCTGCA
This sequence comes from uncultured beta proteobacterium, assembly GCA_903859265.1. Classification (GTDB taxonomy): domain Bacteria; phylum Pseudomonadota; class Gammaproteobacteria; order Burkholderiales; family Burkholderiaceae_C; genus Allorhodoferax. The sequence goes on along the minus strand of CAIOLZ010000304.1, from coordinate 27,587 downwards.
CCGCAAGGCTGCCGACGGGAAGGTTCATCCCATCGAGCCGCTGCTGACCGATACGGTGTTGCCCGATGACGTGCTCTACATCAAAGAAAGCATCTTCTGATATGAACCTCCAACAGTTTTTCCTGATCTTTAAAGCCCGCTACAGGCTGGTCTTGCTGGTCTTTGCGCTCACGGTCGCGCTCACCGTGGCGGTAAGCCTGGTTATGTCCAGGCAATACACGGCGAGTGCCGCGCTGGTGGTGGACGTGAAATCACCCGACCCGGTCAGCGGTCTGATGCTGCAGGGCCTGATGGCACCGGGCTATATGCCGACACAAATCGACATCATCAACAGCGACCGGGTCGCCAAGGCAGTGGTCAAGCTGCTGCGTCTCGACCAGAGTGCCGCAATCCGGCAGCAGTGGCAGGAGGATACCAAGGGCCAGGGGCAATTGAATGATTGGCTGGCGGCCTTGCTGGCACGAAAGCTCGACGTCAAACCGGCACGCGACAGCAACATCATCACCATCAACTACACCGCCAACGACCCTGATTTCGCGGCCGCCGTGGCGAACGCTTTTTCACAGGCGTACATGGATGTCAACCTCGATTTGCGGCTGGCACCGGCGCGCCAGTACGCAGCATTTTTTCAGGAGCAAACCAAAGCCGCCCGCAACCAACTCGAAGCCGCGCAGGCCGTGATGTCCACCTACCAGCAGGTCAACGGCATCACCACCGCCGATGAGCGTCTCGACTATGAAACTGCCCGTCTGAACGAGACTTCCAGCCAACTCACCACGGTGCAGGGACAAACGACTGACAGCCAGAGCAAGCGGGTCAACGAACACCCCGACACCCTCGCCGAAGTCATGCAAAGCCCGCTGATCAACGGCATCAAGGCCGACATCGTTCGCATGGAAGGCAAATTGGCCGACAGCAATATTGCGCTGGGGAAAAACCATCCGCAGACGCTGCGCGCGCAATCCGAGCTCGCAGCGGAAAAAGCCCAGCTTGCAGCCGAAACGCAAAAGATTACGGACGCCATCGAAACCACTTACCAGGTGGGCAAGCAGCGTGAGCGCCACTTGCAGGGCACGCTGGCCAGCCAGAAAGCCCGCGTGTTGCTGCTCAACAAGCAGCGCGATGAACTCAATGTCATGCGCCGTGACATTGAATCGGCACAGCACACCTTTGAGCTGGTCAGCCAGCGCGCCTCACAGGCAACCATCGAAAGCCATGCCGATCAGACCAATATCTCGGTGCTCAACCCCGCCGTTGCGCCGCAGGAACCTTCCAAGCCGCGTCTGCTGCTCAACACGCTGGTATCCGTCATCCTGGGCGCTTTGCTCGGGCTGTGTGTTGCGCTCGGCGTGGAACTCACGCACCGCCGCATCCGTTCCGTGCAGGACCTCATCGAGGTACTCGACATACCCAGCCTGGGAACGGTTGCCACCGCAACCAGTCTTTTTGGCCGCAACACGCCCAAGGCACTGACATGACACCCAAAGCATTGATGCATTCGATTCCGGCGAGTGCGGACGACGGACACGGCACGATTGGCGAAATCCTGATCGCCAGCGGGCGGCTCACCCGGGAAGACGCCAGCGCGGTAGTGGAGCAACAACTCGCGCACAAATTGCCCTTCGGCGACGCTGCCATTGCACTGAATCTGATCACCCGCGAAGACGTGGACTACGCCCTGTCACGCCAGTTTGATTACGCCTATTTGCAGGAACGTGACCAGACTCTGAGCACGCAACTGGTTGCGGCTTACCAGCCTTTCAGCCCGGTTGGTGAAAACCTGCGCGCAGTCAGAAGCCAGATCATGCTGCGCTGGTTCAGCGCCAACCCGTTGCACAAGGTACTGGCCATCGTCAGCCCAGGCAAAGGCGACGGCCGCAGCTTCATTGCTGCCAATCTTGCCGTCGTGTTCTCGCAGCAAGGAGAGCGCACGCTCCTGATTGATGCAGACCTGCGCTCACCCGCCACCAAGGGCCAGGCCGGGCTGTTCAAGCTCGGCTCGGGGCTTGGACTATCCAGCATTCTGGCCGGTCGCGCCGGGCTGGAAATCGTGCGGGCCGTACACAGCCTGCCGGGCCTGTCGGTGCTGCCAGCTGGCGCGATTCCACCAAATCCCCAGGAATTGCTGGGGCGTCTGGCGTTCATGCAAATGCTCAATGCTGCCAGCCAGGAATATGACGTGGTCCTGATCGACACGCCCAGTGGCGGCGATTACGCCGACGCCGACATCATTGCTTCGCGCGCAGGTGCGGCCCTGATGGTGGCCCGCAAAGACAAGAGTCCGACCCCCACTATCCGCCATCTTGCACAACGCCTGCAGCAATGTGACGTGGCCTTGCTGGGATCCGTGCTCAACGATGTCTAGCCCCTCACGTTTGCGTGAATGGTGGCCTGCAGCCCTGGGGCTGGCGCTGCTTTACGGCCCCAGCCTTTTTGACCTGATGCAGGGCATCTGGAGCACCGATGAGCAACGCCATGGTCCACTGGTGCTGGTGATGGCCGTCTGGCTGATGTACCGCAACTGGGGCGCCATGGAACGTGCCGCGATGGGCCAGCCCTCGCATGCTGCGGGCTGGCCGGTTCTGGTGATTGGCCTGCTGCTCTACGTGATAGGTCGCAGCGCGCACATTTTGATGTTTGAAATCGGCTCGGCAATCTGGGTTCTCGCTGGCGTGGTTTTATTGCACCGGGGTGTGGCGGCGCTCAGGGTGCAGTGGTTCGCCCTGTTTTTCATGGTGTTCATGGTGCCGCTGCCCGGAGCCTTTGTGGACAACGTCACCATGCCGATGAAGCTGGCCGTGTCCTATGTCGCAGAAAACGTTCTGTATTGGGTGGGCTATCCCATCGGCCGCACCGGCATCATGCTGCAGATCGGCCAGTACAAATTGCTGGTGGCCGATGCCTGTGCCGGACTGCACACGCTGTTTAGCCTGGAAGCGCTCGGCCTGCTCTATCTGAATCTGGTGCGCCATGAATCGGCTGCCCGCAACGTGCTGCTGGCACTCATCATCATGCCGATCTCTTTCACCGCCAACGTGCTGCGGGTCATGGTGCTGTGCCTCATCACCTACCACTTTGGTGATGCCGCAGGGCAGGGCTTTCTGCACGGGTTTGCCGGGCTGGTACTGTTTCTCAGCGCACTGCTGCTGATCATTGGCATGGATTCGCTGCTGCGCGCCACCATCGGCTGGTACCGGGTTTATTCCAGGGGGCACGGAGCCGCACATGCATAAATCCGTGCGCTTGCTGCTGGTGGGGTCGCTGATGCTGGTCTGCTTTGCCATCGTCACTGCGCGGAATGTGTACTTTCCTGCCGTACTGCAAACCGCGCCCATCAACCTCGCGCGCATGCTCCCGGAGCAATTTGGCAACTGGAAATGGGTACCCGACGACTTGACGCATGTGGTCAACCCGCAGCAGGACGCAATGAGTGCCAGGATCTACACCCAGACCCTCACGCGGCTGTACCGCAACCAGCTCGATGGCCAGCAAATCATGCTGGTCATTGCTTACGGCGCTGACCAGCGTGAAAGCCTGCAGCTGCATTACCCGGAAGTCTGTTATCCGGCACAGGGTTTTGAGGTCCTGTCCAACGACAAGCTGCACATCCAGACCCGTTACGGCGTGCTGCCGGTGCGGCAGATGCATACCCGCCTGAGCGCCAGCCGCAACGAACCCGTGACCTACTGGGCCATGCTGGGTGACCATGTTGTCCTGGACGGGATGGAAAAGAAAATCAGCGAAATGCGTCTGGCGGTGACAGGCCAGAGCGCCGATGGTTTGCTGTTTCGGGTATCGGCCATTGATCCGATCACGGACCATGCGTTTGCCAGCGAGTCGCGCTTTGTCAAAGACCTGATGGACAACCTCACGGCAGCCAGTCGCCACCGTCTGAGCGGGCTTTGACATGACAGCGACAAAGCATCCCTGGGTTGTGCTGATTCTGCTGCTGTCTTTGTGCAACCTCCCCGTGCTGGCGTTTCTCAACGCCAGGGGTTTTGCGGTTTCTTCCGGCATGGTGGGCCTGGCTGAAGCGATGGTCTTCGCGCTGTGTCTTGCGGTGCAGCTCCAGCGCATGTCGCCCTGGACCGTGGTGCTGCTGCTCTCGGCCATGAGCTGGATTGTTCTGACCTGGCTGATCCGCCAGCGCGCGGATCTGAAAAGCGTCCGCGATTTGCTGATCCCGATTCTGTTTCTGAGCCTCGGCCGCCAGATCGCCGATACCCGGTTTGCCGAGCGGCTTCTTCAGCAAATCACCGTGCTGGTCATGGTGGTGGCCGTGTTTGAAGTGCTGTTTCCCGACGCCTATGGAACGCTGTTGAATACCTTTTCGTTTTATGCGGGTCTGGGCAGCATTCGGGAGAGTGCTGCCATGCTGACCGGACAGACGCTCACGCTCAACGGATTTCGTCCGGACGCCATCGGCCGCACCCTGCTGCCTGCGATTCTGGGCGCACATCGCACCTCCTCCCTGTTCTTGGAGCCGGTGTCGCTGGGGAACTTCGCCACCATTGTGTTGGCATGGAACCTCAGTAAAAACTGGCAGGACATCGGCAAACCTGCCTTGCTGCTGATACTGGCGGCGCTGGTATTTATCGTCCTGAGCGACTCACGCTTTGGAATGTTGATGGTGCTGGTGCTGCTTGGCTACCGGCTGCTGCCCATGCCCGGCATGCGCTGGGTCGCACCGGTCTTCCCTTTCATGGTTTTCGCAGCCCTGGTGGGCGTCGCGTGGCTCTGGCCGAACATCACTGACACCTTGGCAGGCCGTCTCTCCGGTAGCGGCCAAGCCCTGCTGGAGTTTGGCCCCGCCAGGCTGCTCGGGTTTGACGGCTTGTTGCCCGGCTTTGGCGATATGGGTTATGCCTATGTGCTGTCACGTTTCGGCGTTTTACCGGTGCTCGTACTGTTGCTGCTGTTGTTTCTCATGCCCTGCATGTCAGAGCGGGCGCGGCGTTTTCGTGACCTCATCGTGTTGTATTTTTTTTCCAGCCTGGCCATCAGCGGCACCTCGGTGTTCGCCCTCAAAACAGCTGGCCTGATGTGGTTTTTACTCGGTGTCCTGGCCGAAGATCCTGTGCCGGATCCAGGCAGTCGCAAGCAGGGCGACCTATGAAAGTCGTCCACGTGGTCCGCCAGTATTTGCCATCCGTCGGTGGACTGGAGGAAGTCGTGCGCAATCTGGCACAGCAGCAATTGCGCCAAGCACACTATTGCCCTTGCGTACTGACGTTGAACCGCGTGTTCCGCGAAGCCAATGTGCTGCTGCCTTCTACCGAGATGCTGGACGGCGTTGCGGTGCGCCGGCTGGGCTTTGTGGGTTCGGACCGCTATCCCCTGTGTCCGCAGGTGGCACTGATGCTGGGCAGTGCGGACCTGATCCACGTGCATGGCATTGATTTTTTCTTTGACTATCTGGCGCTCCTGCACCCGCTGCTGCGCAAGCCCATGGTGGCCTCCACCCACGGCGGCTTTTTCCACTCCGGCTTCGCCCGGCGTTTGAAACAGCTGTATTTCCGCACCGCCACACGCCTGAGCGCAACGGCCTATGCCCGAGTCATTGCAAGCAGCGCAAGCGACGGCGAGTTGTTCAGCCCGGTTGTCCCTGCGGATCAGCTGGTGGTGATTGAAAACGGCGTGGACCTGGAGAAGTTTGCCGGCGCCGCATCCAGCGACCTGCGTCCGGTCCTGATTTACTTTGGCCGCTGGTCGGTCAACAAGGGCTTGCTGGAATGTCTGGATGTGCTGGCCGCTTTGTGTGCGCAGCAACCCCATATACCGTGGACGCTCCTGATTGCAGGCCGCGAGTACGACCTCAACACCGGGGATCTGAATGCGTACGCCGAGTCCCGCGGCGTTGCGCAGCGCATCGTGCTCCATCCCAATCCGGATGTGCACGCCTTGCGCTCGCTGATCGGATTGGCCAGCTACTTTTTGTGCCTGTCGCGCCATGAAGGTTTTGGGATTGCCCCAATCGAGGCCATCAGTGCCGGACTGATTCCACTGCTCAGCCCGATTCCGCCCTTTATTCGGCTGTTCGAGACCACCGGCGCTGGCGCCGTGCTGTACGCCACCGGCGCCACACAAAAGGCTCTGCAGATCGGCAGGCTCCACGCAGATCTGGCCCATTCTCCACGCCGTTTTCAATCATCCCTGGCAGCTATGCAAACCAATTTGAAGCCCTATTCCTGGGAGAGCGTGGCCGGACACTACGCCTGCCAGTATGACCAGGTGCTGGCCTTGCCATGAAACAGCTCTTGATCTGCTGCATGCTTTGGACGGGCGTGGCCTGGGGCGGCTGCCTTGACGCCAGCCTCACCGGGGTCAACCTGTCGGGTGCCGAATTTGCCGCACAAAAGCTACCCGGCGAACTGGGCACCGACTACGCCTACCCCAGGCGCAACGATCTGGTGTATTTCAAGAGCACCGGCATGAACCTGATCCGTCTGCCCTTTCGCTGGGAGCGTGTGCAGCACAGCCTCAAATCACCCCTGGACACGGCAGAAGTGGCACAAATGGAGCACGTCATCGGATGGGCGCGGGAACTCAATCTGTGTGTTTTGCTCGACATGCACAACTACGGCACCTACCGGTCACAACGCATCGGCAGTGACGCAGTCGATGGCTCGGCTTTTGAGGACGTCTGGTTGCGTCTGGCTGCCGCACTGCCCGACGCCAACACCACCGCCCTGGGCCTGATGAACGAACCCGCTGCCTTGCCGGTAGCGCAGTGGAGTGCACTGGCGCAATCCGCGGTGCTGGCACTGCGCCGCTCCGGTTCCAGCCACCTGGTAATGGTCGGCAGCGCCCGCTGGAGCGGTGCGCACGAGTGGGAACAGCCCTTCAACGGCCTGAGCTCGGCCGAAGCGTTCGAGCATTTCAACGACCCTCTGGCGCGGTTTGCGGTGGAGCTGCACCAGTACGCGGACAACAATTATTCGGGCACCAGCACGGATTGCATCGCGCCGCAGCGGCTTGAAAAAATCATGAAAGCACTGTCGGTCTGGGGCCAGACCCGGCATGTGCATTTCTTCATGGGTGAATTCGGCACCGGCAACGCCACGGCGTGCCTGGCCGACCTGCGGGTCATGCTCAAGGCCATGCAGAACAACCGGCTCTGGCTGGGATGGAGCTATTGGGCAGCCGGTGCGCGCTGGGGCCCTTACCCCTTCAGTATTCAGCCGGGCCCCAGCGCTGAGGCGCCCCAGCTCACCGTGCTGCGTGAATTTCTTCCGGTGACAACAGGCCTTCGGTCCGCCCAATGACCGAGATGCCCCGCGCGCCCAAGGCAGCCCGCCCCGCACCAGTGCACGGCTATTCGGCGCTGCTACCCAACCTCGACGGCATAAGGGCCCTCGCCTGCATTCTGGTGGTGCTCTCGCACATGCCGTGGCCAGCAACCGTGACAACGCTGGGCGAGACTGGCGTGGGGGTCTTTTTTGTGCTCAGCGGCTTTCTGATGAGCCACCTCTATGCCGGGGCGCACTGGAACTGGCCCGCAGTGGGCCGCTACGCTGTCGCGCGTTTCGCCCGCATCGCACCCATCTACTGGCTGGTGATCTCGGTCTGCGTTGTTATTTCTTACGCCAGTCCCGATGCTGATTTTCTGCTGCGCATTCAGGGCACCCATGCCATCCTCCGGCATTACCTGTTTGGCGGCAATGTGCTGATCTTCTGGTCCATCCCGCTGGAGATTCAGTACTATATTTTTTTCCTGCTGGTGTGGTGGGCCATCGCCCAGCGCGCCCACCGTGTCTCTGCTTTGCCGCTGCTCGCCCTGGTATGCGCTGCCCTGCTCGTGACCCATGACCGATGGACCGGTCTGATGCTGCCGCACAAACTGCATTTCTTTCTGGCCGGCTCGCTGGCCGGTCTGTTGCCACGCCCATCGTGGAGGGCGGGCGTCGAAAGTCGCATTCTCTCGGCCTTGCAGCTTGGCGCGGCACTGTTGGTGGCACTGCCCCTTTGGCAATACACCAGCAAGCCGGATTTCTATGCATCCAGCGCCTTGGGAGTGTCGCTGGCGACCGCGGTCTATCTGCTGTCCCTGCCCAGTGACTGGACACAGATGGTGTTTGCCAACCCATGGATCCGCAAAATCGGGCAGGCCAGCTTTTCCATTTACCTGATGCATGTGCTGGTATTTCACTTCGGCATGCAATGGCTGGGCTTGCAGCACACGGTGTACGACCCGCTGTGGCCGGCTTTGGGACTTGCGGGCATCGGCCTGCCGATGGTGGCGTCGCACTTTGTCGAAATGCCGATGCAACGCGGCACGCGGCGCTGGTTGCAACGCCATATGGACCGCGCTTTCGCGTCTTTTCAACCAACAAAGCCTGCCACCTGACCATGGCCGCCAGAACACCACGCTACCTGCTCATCAGCGCCCACCACGACTACCGCACTGCGCGCCGGTCCAGCGTTCACTTTATTGGCGATGAATTGGCCAAACGCGGGCATCTCGATTTTTTCTCCATGCGCTACAGCCGGCTCTCGAAGCATAAGGATGACTTTCGCAGTGCACTCGACGAACGGGCCAATCAGGTCGAAATACACCAGGGCGTGCAGTGCTTTTTATGGAAGACACCGCTGCACCCCGTCAACTTGCACTACCACTGGTTGCGCCCGCTGGAGCGATTGCTCTTTGCCCTGTACCGCAGTTGCCCGCCGGCAATTCTTCAGGACTGGATTCTTCAGGCCGATGTCATCTTCTATGAAAGCGGTATTGCACCGATCCACTTCGATCTGGCCAAACGCCTCAATCCGCGGGCCCGCCACATCTATCTTTGCAATGATGACCTGCACACGATTGACGCCGCCGACTATGCCGTTCGTACCCTGGACCGCGTTGCGCCGCTGATGGACGCATTGATTCTGGTCGCCCGTGACATGGCCAACAGTCTGCCGCCGTCAGCCAATGTTTTTGTGGTTCCCCATGGTATGGACACTTCGCTGCATGCGCTCGGAGACCCCTCGCCTTACGGTCCCGGCATCCATGTGGCCTCGATCGGATCCATGCTGTTTGATGCCGAATTTGTCATCATCGCCAGCAACGCCTTTCCGTCGCTTACCTTTCACATCATCGGGTCCGGTCATCCCCGCGATGCGCGCTATGGCCCCAACGTGCTGGTCTATGACCACATGGCTTACAACAAAACCATCCGATACATCAAGCATGCGCAAATCGGCATTGCGCCTTACGCCGGAGCGACCGTGCCGTCCTACCTCATGGACAGTTCCATGAAGATGATGCAGTACGACTTTTTCGGATTGCCAACCGTCTGCCCTGAGAGCGTGACCGGCCCATTCACCGGGCGCTTCGGCTATGTTCCGGGAGACGGGGCATCCATCCGCGCAGCCATCACACGTGCGCTCCATGCACCGCGCATTCGCACCCGCAACATCCTGAGCTGGTCAGAGGTGACGGACCGGCACTTGCAACCCGGCGCATTCGCGGATACGTCGCTGTAAAACCGGCCTGTGCCATGCGATTGGTACCCGATCCGGTGCGCTAACGCACCGCCAGAAAAATGTTCCGGTTTCAAAATTGCCGCACCACCGTCCTCCGGTCGATTCCCGATGCAACCCACGCTCCATGGCGAGACTCTTGCGCTGGCTGGCTACCGCGTTTTTTCTACCACTTCGAACGATTTGTGCGACGTGCTGCAAGCGCGCATCCGTGTCGGTCGCCAGACCGTTTTGGTGTTTGCCAATACCAATTTTGTACTGCAGTGCCAGCCTATGCGCCACTGGCTCAACAGTGACGATGTGATCATCGCAAACGACGGTATCGGCATGGACATTGCCAGCCTGATACAGCATGGCAGGCGCTACCGGGACAACCTCAACGGGACCGACTTCCTGCCTCTGCTACTGAAAACATTGCCCGCAACCTACAAGATTTTTCTGCTGGGCGGCAAGCCCGGCGTGGCAGAACGGGCGGGCGCGGCGATCGAACTGCAAACCGGACAGCGCGTCGTCGGTTGTGCGAATGGGTACAACACCTGTGACCCGTCGGAACTTTGCGCCCGCATCAATGCCACCGGCGCCGATATCGTGCTGGTGGCGATGGGCAACCCGATCCAGGAAAAGTGGATCCGCGAACACATGGGAGGGCTCGATGCCCGTCTGCTGGTGAGCGTGGGTGCGCTGTTTGACTTTCTCTCGGGGGGCAGCCGGCGCGCGCCAAAGTGGGTGCAGCGCATCCGCTTTGAATGGCTGTACCGCCTGGGCCTGGAGCCGCGCCGCATGGTGCGCCGCTACACCATCGACATCGCACGCTTTTTATGGATTTGTATTCGTCATCCTTCACGCAGCGGGCACACCACGCCGTCGGACCATTGAACGGTCTGACATCCGGGCGTGGTCCAACATTCAGGGAACCTGAACCACCACGCCGTGGGCTACACCATCATCCTTGAGCAACACCGCGGCAGTGTCCTGCAACACGCCGTCGAGACTGACCAGCACATCGGGCAAACCCGGCAGCTTTTTGACCTCGATGGTGTACCCGGTGCGTCCCCAGCGGTATTGCAGCGAAAAGCCGGTCCAGCTGTCTGGCAGGCATGGCCTCACATGCAAGGTCGTGCCCTCGAGTTGCAGCCCCAGCAGTGATTCCAGCACCAGCCGGTACATCCAGCCTGCCGAGCCGGTGTACCAGGTCCAGCCCCCGCGCCCCTCATGCGGTGTCACCGCATACACATCGGCGGCCACCACATAAGGCTCCACCTGGTACCGGGCCACTTGCTGCGGCGTGCCGCCATGGCGCAAAGGGTTGATCATGTCAAAGCATTCCCAGGCCAGGCGCGCGTTGCCCTGTTTTGCAAAAGCCATTACCGCCCAGATCGCTGCGTGGGTGTATTGGCCGCCGTTCTCGCGCACGCCCGGCAGATAGCCCTTGATATAGCCGGGATTGAGCGCAGAGTGATCAAACGGCGGGGTAAGCAGTTCGATGAGTCCAAGATCGCGCCGCACCAGCTTCTGGTCCAGTGACTGCATGGCGGCGACGTTGTGCGCAGGCTCACCCGCGCCAGACAACACGGCCCAACTCTGCGCGATCGAGTCGATCTGGCATTCATCGCTGGCGGCCGAACCAATCACCGTGCCGTCATCGCAGAAGGCGCGCTTGTACCAGGCGCCGTCCCAGGCGTTGCGGTCAATGGCGGTGCGCAACTTCGCTGCTTCTTCCAGGCATTGATCGGCAAAGGCCAGGTCTCCGAAGCCGCGTGCGATCGGGCTGAAACGCTGCAGCGTGTCGAACAGAAAAAAGGCCAGCCAGACGCTTTCGCCCTTGCCCTTGAGGCCAACCAGGTTCATGCCATCGTTCCAGTCACCCGAACCCATCAAAGGCAGGCCATGGACCCCCATGCGAAGTCCGTGGCGAATGGCCCGCACACAATGCTCGTACAGCGTGGCTTGCTCGCTGGACACGCCCGGCAAGTCGTAATAGGAGTCCTCCTCCACGGCAAGCTGACGCCCCTGCAAAAACGGTGCAGCTTGCGACAGCACCGACACATCGGCGCTCACCACCACATACCTGCAAGTGGCTTGCACCAGCCAGAGAAAGTCATCCGAACAACGGGTGCGAACACCGCGGCCCTGTGGCGGATGCCACCAGTGCTGCACGTCACCTTCCACAAACTGGCGTGATGCACAGCGCAGCAAATGTTCGCGCAGCAAACCCGGCGCAGCATGCACCAGCGCCATGGCATCCTGCAACTGATCGCGAAAGCCAAAAGCACCTCCGGATTGGTAAAAGCCCGTGCGGGCCCAGAGACGGCACGCCAGGGTCTGGTAAAGCAGCCAGCCATTGGCCAGCAGATCGAGTGCAGGGTCCGGCGTGCGGACCTGGACAACGCCCAGCGTCTGCGACCAGTAGGCATGCACTGCATCGAGCGAGCCCTGCACCGCATGCGGCTGGCGTATGTGCTCCACCATCAGGCGCGCGTCGTCCATGCCGCGCCGTCCGGCAGCCCCCAGCCGGAATATCACCACGCGTTCCTCACCGTCAGCCAGCTCGAACGGTACTTGCACGGCCGCACAGGGATCAAGCCCGGGTCCTACGCGATTGGACAATGCCACCCGACGCATGGCCGCCGGATTGCGCAAGGTTCCGTTGCGCCCCAGGAACTCGCGGCGATCGCCACTGATGCTGACACCCCGGGCCAGCGTAGAACCATCGGCATCGAAAAATGCCATCCGGTCGCCAAACTCCTGGCTGTAGGCGTTGCGCGCCAGAATCGCGCCGCTAATGGGATCGGTCTCGGTGCTCACATGCATGGACGATTTGCCTTGCACGTCACCGAGCACCCATTCCACATAGCCGGTGGCAGAAAGCTTGCGAGTGCGCCCCGAGAGGTTGCGCAGGCGCAATTGGGAAAATTTGATGGCTGCCGCCACATCCACAAAAACCGTGAGCTCACTGGAAATGCCGTCCTGCGTATGTTCAAAAATGCTGTAGCCAAAACCGTGGCGCGTGACATGGACGCCATCACCACCACAGGGCAGGAAGGTAGGCGACCAGAAGCCGCCGGTCTCCTCGTCACGCAGATAGATGGCCTCGCCAGGTGTGTCGCTCACGGCATCGTTGTTCCAGGGTGTGTAACGGAATTCGTGCGCGTTTTCACTCCATGTGTAGGCGCTGCCGCTTTCAGAAATCACGGTTCCGAACCGGGCATTGGCAATCACATTGACCCATGGCATCGGCGTGGTTCGCTGCGCCAGTCCCGCACTGACCGTTGTCGTCGTCACGTACTCCCGACCATCGGCTGAAAATCCACCCAGACCATTGAAAAATTGCAGTCCTTGGCCGCTCTCGGTGATGGGCTTGGCCGTCGCACCGGCGCTCTGCGTTGCAGGGCCCGCCAATCCGGTCAACTGCGGTGGCATGGCCCGAGACTCCCGCGCCAGGTGGCGACCGGCCTGACTTTTCAGCGTTCCCTGGCTGTCTGAAATGATGACCCGTGCCACCGCCTGAAACAGGGTGCGGTCTTCGGCTGGCATATGCTCTGACGAACGGACAAAAATTCCACCGGGGCGGTCGGTCAGATTGGCCTCGATACCCGCGGCGATCAGCCCCATGATTTGCTCTTGCAGCGTCTGGCGGTAGCCGGCATAGTCTTCGTTCCAGATAACGAGGTCCACGACCAAACCCTTGAGCCGCCAGTAGGCATGGGCCTGCACCATCTGCCGCACCAGTTCGATGTTGTCGGCGCTGCTGATCTGCAACAACACGATTGGCAGGTCACCCGATACGCCGTAGCCCCAAAGACCGGACTGCCCGCGCCGGTTGTGGCCGAGCACCGATGGCTGCGCGCGCTGCGCCGGGTTGAGGTAGATCACGGAGCCCGCCAGACGCGCAAACAGTTGCGCGTCCGCCTCGGATGCATTGATCTGCTGCAGATTGACCCATGCATGGGTCGTGGCCAGGCCAAACACGCGATCCGCCAGGTGCATGTCCCGGAACTTGTCGATCAACTGTATGGCCTGCGTGCGCTGTTCCGCCACCCCGGTCACGATGTCCAGCGTCACGGTCTGCTGCGGCTGCAAGGTGATGCGCTGGCGAATCGCTACGATCGGATCGAGGACCGGTCCCTGCGAGTCTCCCAGCAAGGCTTCACTGCACAGGGCCAGTGGCATTTCCAACGTTTGCGTGCGGCCTATGAATGCCATGCGGTCGGTCTCATAGGACGTGGTCTGGACATCTGCACCGTGGGCAGCCATCAGGTGAAACATCCAGACCGGCGGCTCAGCATCTGACCGTGGCCGGCGGTGGCAAAGAATGGCCTGCCGCTCGCGCACGATTTCCGTCTGCACAAACAGGTTGCTGAACGCCTGGTGCAGGGTGTCGCTCGCAGCCGGGGCAAGCACTACCTCGGCATAGCTCGTGATCTCGATGGTGCGCACCGTGCGCGTGCGGTTGGTGATGCGGGTGCGGCGAAGATCGATGTCTTCTTCCGGCGACACCACGATTTCAGTATGCGTTTCAAAGCCGTTGTCACGGCGCCGGAACTCGGCGCGTCCCTCGGTAAAAATGGCCTCGTAACTGTCGCTGTGCTGCAGCGTGGGCTGGTGTGTCGCGGACCACAAGGCACCGCTGTCGGCGTCACGCAAATAGCAAAATGACCCCCACTGGTCGCGCGTTGCGTCTTCGCGCCACCGGGTCACTGCCAGATCCTTCCAGCGGCTGTAACCGGCGCCGGACTGGCTCACCATGACGTGGTAGCGGCCGTTGGACAGCAGATGCACCTCGGGCGTTCCATTGGGGTTGCGCAGCACGCGGGGCACATTGGCCTGGCTCAGACTGCTTCTGTGGATCTCCGGCAACTCCGGCGCACGCGCATGGAACACCGAAGCATTGGGAATGCGTTCCTGCAACAACAATGCAGTGGCCTGAAACAGGGGGTCACTGACGAAGCGTTTTTGCATCGGCTGGTCCAGCAAAACCGAGGAAAACGCAAGCAGACTCATGCCTTGGTGGTGCGCCATGTAGGAGCGCACCAGGGCCCCGGTCTGACCATGTGGCAGGCGGGCCGGCGTGTAGTCAATCGCCTCGTACAAACCAAAGTTTCCCAGCAGACCATCCTGCACCAGGCGCTTGAGGTTGCGGCATGCCGCGTCGGGAAAAACCATCAGGGCCAGCGCAGTCGCGTAGGGTGCGATGACCAGATCATCCGACAGGCCGCGCTTGAGTCCCAGTCCCGGCACGCCAAAGGCGCGGTACTGGTAGTTCAGCGCCGCGTCCACCGTGTTGTAGCCCGACTCTGAAATGCCCCAGGGCACGCCACGCTGGTCACCATAGGCGATCTGTGCCTGCACCACCGCCTTGCAGGTCTGGTCCAGCAGTGTGTTGGCATACAGCGGCATGACCAGGTTCGGCATCAGGTACTCAAACATGGAGCCGCTCCAGGACAGCAGTGCCGCGCTCTTGCCGGCGGTGGTGAGCAAGCGCCCCAGTGCGAACCAGTTGTCCTGCGGTACCTCGCCCTGTGCAATGGCTACAAAGCTGCAAAGCCGTGACTCGCTGGCCAGCAGATCGTAGAAACTGCTGTCGCGGCGGTGCTCGTCAACGTTGTAGCCGACGGCAATCAGGTGGCGTGTGGCGTCATACAGGAAGCTGTAGTCCGCACTTGCCAGGGCTGCGCACTGGCGTGCCAGAACTTCCATGCGGGCCATGCGCAGCTGCGCTTGCCCCTGGCCGGCATTGGCCAGATCACGCAAGGTGGGAATCTTTTCAGAAGCGCCCGCCAGCGTGGTCGGCAAGGCGGACTGGAGGCTGGCCAAATCGGCCTTTAATTCATGGCACTGGTCCAAGAGGCGTTGCGCCCAAAGGCCCACCTCGGCATCGACCGCGGCAGCCGCATCGCCCTGGACGGCCAGCAGCACGGCCGCGCATTGCTTTTGGGTGCTGTCGAGTTGCTGCGAGGCCTGTGCCAGCGTTGTGACACCGGCGTCGCATGCTGCTTGCAGGCTTTGCGTCAGTTGCCCCAGCATCTGCACCAGTGGCGCGCCCGCCACGGGTGGTAAGCACTGCGTGAGGTTGCCCAGCGCATCGACCATGCCGTGAAAGGCACGCGGGTGGAGAACAGGTTCATCAGCCAGCATCAGAATTGCCGCACGCAAAGTCAGCAGGTGGCCAGACAAATTGCCGCTATCGACCGACGACAAATAGCGCGGCAACAGCGGCGCCATCGTCAGCGTGTCGTACCAGTTGAAAAAATGACCGGCGTGGCGTTCAAGCTGCTGCATGCTTTGCAGGCTGTTGGCAGTGCGGTCGAGCAATCGGCCGGCGCTGATGTATCCAAAGTCATAGGCCGACACATTGGCCAGCAACGACAATCCCATGTTGGTGGGGGAGGTGCGATGCGCCAGCACCGCAATCGGGTGTTCCTGGTAGTTGTCGGGCGCCAGCCAATGGTCTTGAACCGACACAAACTGCTCGAAATAGGTCCAGGTGCGGCGTGCCAGGCGGCGAATAAAAAACGACTGCTCGGCATTCAACGGAGCTGCGCTTTGCACCAGCACTCGGCTGAGCCACCACGCCAGTACCGGTGCTGCCAGCCACAGCAATAGCACCGGCAGTGCTACCCATGCGGACTGCGGATTCAACACCAACACGGCCAGTGCCGTGCCCAGCGACATCAGTGGTGCTGCCGCCATGCGGCAAATGCTGCCAAGCAGGTCTCTCCAGTCTCCCGGCACCGGGCCGGCCGCCTGATCCACCGCGATGCCCGCCAGCGCCGCCGAATCGGAATGCTGCCATTCCAGCAGCCGACGCTGGGTAAAAAACAGGCGGGCGTTCGTTTGCACAATGGCCGCCAGGCTGAACCATGCTTCATGGGGCATCACGGCCAATGCCAGCGCGGTCTGCGCCCCCTGTTTGACCAATGCGGCCAGCGTGATGCTGACATGCTGCAGCCAGGACAGACCGGTCGGCTTGTGCAACAGTTCGGCAGCACTGCCGACGACCGGGACCAGCAGCAAAAGTCCCACCAGCCCTGCTGTCCAGAGCAGCGGATGCACAAGGCAGGTCCAGCCCAAGACAAAAAGAACCAGCATGCTCGCCGCAACCAGACTGCGGCGCAGGTTGTCGAGTATTTTCCATTGGGAAAGCAGACTCAGTGGATTCTTCTGCCTCGGTCCCACTGCCACCGGAACCCGCGGCAATAGCCAGGACGCAATCTGCCAGTCGCCACGGGTCCAGCGGCTGCGGCGTTTGACATCGCTGTCATAGCGTGCCGGGTAATCGTCGTACAGCTGAACATCGCTGAGCAGGCCTGACCGAACGTAGCAACCCTCCAGCAGGTCATGGCTGAGGATGCGGTTTTCCGGAAAGCGCCCCTTGAGAGCGCTCTCGAAAGCGTCCACGTCATAGATCCCCTTGCCGATGAACGAGCCCTCATGGAACAGGTCCTGATAAACATCGGACACGGTGCGGGTGTAGGGATCGACGCCCGCTTCGCTGCCCATCAGGCGCGCATAGCGGGAGCGGTTGGTACTTTGCAGGCTGACTGCCATGCGCGGCTGCAGGATGCCGTAGCCGGCGATGACGCACTGGCCTTTTGCGTCCAGCACCGGCCGGTTCAGCGGGTGCGCCATGGCGGCGGCAAACTTGGACGCCGTATCGCGCTGCAACTGGGTATCGGTGTCGAGCGTGATCACGTAGCGCACCTGCTGCAAATGCACCGTGTTGCCGACCACCAGCGCAAATCCGGGCGCAGGGTTGGCGCGCAACAAGGCGTTGAGCGCTCCGAGCTTGCCGCGTTTGCGCTCATAGCCCATCCACAAACGTTCCCGGGGGTTCCACTGGCGTGCCCGGTGGAACAGGAAAAACGTGTCCTTGAATGCGCCGGGATATTTGCGGTTCAGGGACGCAATGCCATCGCTGGCGAGCGCCAGCAGCGACGCGTCTTGCGGGCATTTTTCGGTGGCCGCATCCACCCAGTCCGTCAGCAGGCCAAAGTGCAGGTGCGGGTCTTGATTGGCCAGGTAACGCACTTCCAGTGCTTCCACCAGTTGGCGCACGCCGTCTGGCGTATTCAACATCGTCGGCACCACTACCAGCGTTCGCGCGCTCTGTGCAATGCCATGCGAAAAATCCATCCGCGGCAACATGTGGGGCTTGACATACCGCGTGGCAGCCCAGTTCAGAAAGGTTACTGCCAACTGGCTGCAGGCCAGCAGCGCAGCCGGGACCGCCAGCCACCATTGCCAGCGTGCCAATCCTTGACCCCATGCCATTTGCAACAGTGAAGCCGTCACTGCCAGTGTGAGCAGCGCAATGCCTGCCAGATACAACAGCACCGGGCGCAGGGCAGCCCAACGTCTGAAGGACGTCAGCCATCCATATTGCGCCCCTGCGGCCAGCTCCAGGACGGGCAGGCCCGCGCCGACCAGGTAGTAGCCCACATGTTCCTGGACCGTCGCACCGGGCTGCGCATCGGGCGCCCGGGTGTGTCCGGCGTCCTGGGCCAGTTGCACGGCATGGCGAGCCACTTGGCTCTCTGTCATGCCGCCGTGCCGGGCGATCTCTTCCACCACATGGCGGTACTGGTCACGGGTGTCGAAGTCCATGCGTGCGTAAACGCCCTGCGGGTCCTGGCGCAAGGTGCGCTCCACATCGCTCATGGATTCGACAAACTCACGCCAGTCTGTCGCGCTGAGCAGCCGAAGGCTGGCAATGCTGTTGCTGATTGACACCTGGTTGATGGCCTGGCTCTGTGTTTCCGCTTGCACCATCTGTTCGATCGTCAGGTCCGACTCCGACAGGCGCTGGGAAATCCATGTCAGTGGCAAGGCAAGGGCAGAACTATGGCCTTGCAGTTGCCTGGCCAGTTCCGCCACAAAAGCGTTCACCAGCACCGGACTGGCACGGGCCATGTCAGAAATCACCAGTATCAGGCTCTTGGGGTCCTGCTCTGCCACTTGCAACATCTGCTCGGCCCAGGAGCTGGCGCGGTTGCGATCGACCATGCTTTGCGCCAGACGCGCACTGATCCGGCGCAGATTTTCAATCAAGGCCAGACGCAGCATGATCGGTATGGCCCACAGCTCACCCAGCGTGAGCGAAGACACGCCCTGGTAAGCCGCCACAAAACGGTTCAGATTCTCCGGGTCAACCCGCCCGTCGCCATGGGTGATTACCTCGAGCGCGATGTCATAGACCCGGGCCAAACCCTTGGAGGGGCCGTTGGCCAACACGGGAAGCTCGCGGCCGTAGCGCCTGGAAAAGTGCGCCCGCGCAATGCGAATCTGCTCTTCAATCAGGTAGAAATTGTCCAGCAGCCACTCGCCGGCCGGCGTAATGCGCCGAGACTGGCGCACCGACTCCAGCAGCAGCGTGCAGGCCGACTGCAAGACCAGCTGGTTGTCGCCAAGGCGCATCAGCAATTGGTCATGCCCGGGGCCCACGCTCAAACGATGCTGCTGGGCCAGGGTCTTGCCATGGCGTTCCATCTGGTCGGCGCTGAACAGTTCAGCGCGCAACGGCACCTCAGCGATCACCGGCTGAGCGGCCCAATGCGTGAAAAATGGCTGTGCGGCGCGCAGCAAGGCCGCCCGCACGGTCTGGATGCGATGCTTCAATCGAAATTTCCTTAGGGAGCGTATTGCCAGAGTAGGTTTTCCCCCGACGGGGGTCTGTACGCGAACCCACTTACCTCCTTCAGGTCAGGCCGCTGGGCGCCCCGTCGGCACCGGATTTCTCGCCATGAAACGTGAAACTTCCGCCGCCGCGGCGCTTGGACCGGTACATGGCGGCGTCGGCCAGTCCGATCAGGGCCGTGGCATCCGCCGCATCGTCGGGATACATGGCAATGCCCACGCTGACCGAGACGTGCAGCACATGGCCTCCCACCAAAGCGGGAGCGGCAATGTCGGCAATCATCTTGCGCACGATGTGATCCGCATCGCCCATTTTTGACACTTCAGCCAGCAACACCAGAAACTCATCCCCGCCATGGCGCCCCACCGCATCCGAATCGCGCACAGCAGCCTCCAGCCGGCGTGCCACCATTTGCAGCACCCCGTCACCAGCCGCATGGCCCAGCGTGTCGTTGATCTTCTTGAAATGGTCAATATCCACAAACACCACCGCGCAGCGCGTGGTGCGGCGCTGCGCCAGCGTGATGGCGCTCTCCAGCCGGTCCAGCAGCAAGGCGCGGTTGGGCGTATCGGTAAGTTCGTCACGCTGGCTGTTCCTGGCAAGCAGGTCAAGCTTGTGGGTGGCGACCTGGGCAGTGGTTTCTGCGTCCAGCGCTGCGAGCAGCAGTTGTTCGTTGGCCCGCAGCAACTGACGACCAAGGTCCGCGTCCAGGGCGACGCGCAAATCGGCGATTTGCTGGTGCAAACCCTGTAGTTCGATGCGCGCCAGGCGCACCTTCTCCTGCAATTGCAACAAGGTGAGCGCGGGCATGGCCTGCGTCTAGCGCAAACACGACGCCCGCAGGCTGGCAGCCAGCGAATCGCCCAGCAGCCTTTCCAGCAAGGGCATCAACGTATGCTCCTGCACAGCAGACGATGGCGCGCGCTCCCCGGACAATGACCTAGCGCGCTCGAGCAGCGCCTGCGTGCCACGGCTACCGACAAGGCGCACCAAGCCCGCTTCAAGCTGCGCGATTTGCATCCCGCTCAATGTACCCGCTGCTTGCCGCGCATCCCGCCGCTTCATCACTACGCGGCTGTTGGCGGCAGATTGCGAATTGCCCAAAATGCTCGTGCTGGTCATGCAAATTCCTTGGATTGGTTAACAGGCAAGAAGACCCTGAGGCCAAGAATGCATGAACAGAGCGCCGACATCGGTACGTTTGCCCACCGAGCGCACCGTGTCGGCTGTCAATCGGGCAAAGACTTCCCCAACACTTGGTTCGGGTCGCCGGGTGGAATGTCGGACAGCAGGCGGATGAATTCGCGGTTGACCACGGCATAGCACTCGCACACACGCACTTCCAGGCCTGGACGGTCGAGCACGGTGATATGTCCGCGCGAATACCGGATGTAGCCTGCGCGTTGCAATTTGCCAGCCGCTTCCGTCACACCCTCGCGGCGCACGCCCAGCATGTTGGCAATCAGGTCCTGCGTCATGGTCAGGGAATCCGACGACAGCCGGTCCAGACTCAGCAAAAGCCAGCGGCATAACTGCTGCTCAATGGAATGGTGACGGTTGCACACCGCGGTTTGGGTCATCTGCGTGATCAGTGCCTGCGTGTAGCGCAACAACAAGCGCATCAGCGGCCCGCCACGCGAAAATTCTTTCATCATCACATGGGCCTTGAGCCGATAGCCCCAACCCGCGCTTTGCACAACAGCCCGGCTCGGTGTTGTATTGCCGCCCATAAACAGCGAGATACCCAGAATGCCCTCGTTACCCACGATGGCAATCTCGGCAGAGGCCCCATCCGCCAGCACGTAAAGTATCGACACAATGGCGGTGGTCGGGAAATACACATAGTGCAGCTGGCAACCGGATTCGTAAAGCACCTCGCCCAGCCGCAGTTGTACGAGCTCCAAATTGCCTTCTATGCGTTTAAATTCGGCCGCAGGTAGTGCCGCCAAAAGATGATTCTGAAAAGGTCTGTGAATAGACAGCATGCAAAAGGGCCCCTGGTAATGCAAACCCCGTTGATGCAGAGCGCACTCTTATTGATTTGTTTGCACATAGCTTAACCATTTATGTGCACTCAACCGTACGCTGTCGAACATAGCGCCAAGAAAGTTTGATCCGTTCGCTGCCGCACAGACGACGGTCCTGGTGGTTCCTAAGCTCCTTGAAATTCAACCCACAGGAAAATTCATGAACGATTCAACGACCGGCCTGGGCGACAGCGCCCATCAAGCCTTTGACAACGCTGCCGACAAGACCGCCGACACATTGCGCCCCGTGATGGATATGCTCGTATCCGGCGTGCACGATGCAGTGGAACGCCTGTCGCATGTGGTGACGCAGGCCGCCGACAAAGTCGAGTCGTCCGGAGAGAGCATCAAAGACGCACAAGCGCGCGCAACCCGTTGCTCGCGCAACTACATCCGCGAAAAGCCGCTGACATCCATCGGCATTGCCATCGCCTCCGGCTACCTGCTGGGCTGGGCACTGCGGCACCGTTAAACGCATGCCAGCAAGCGACGCGCCACCGCAAGACCCGCCGCAGGACGGCCTGATCGCACAGGGATGGAAGCTGTTCGAAGGTGTGCAGTCTCTGCTGCGCATCCATCTTCAGCTGCTGGCGCTCGAAGCACGCCGGGCGGCTTGGGGACTGGTCGCGATTGCAGCATTCAGTGCCGCCATCGGGCTGCTGCTGGCGCTGACCTTTCTCGGTTTGACGGCTGCACTGGTTCTGTGGCTCATGGAAGAAGGTCTCCGACCCAGTCTTTCCATGCTGCTGTCGAGCCTTCTCAATCTCGGTGGCGTGATGCTTTTTGTGACTGCGATTCAGCGCGAGGCGCGCGCACTGACCTTTCCGGCCAGCCGTGACAGTCTGCGAAGGCGTAAAAAGCCAGCCCCTCCGACGCTATGAGACACCGCCACCGCCTTGACCTGCAGATCGCGCAGTTGCAACTGCAACTCGACGATGGCTACCAAGGCGTTGCGCGTGACGCGACCCATCTTTGCCAGCGGCTGCTGGGCCCACGTTGCCGGATCACGGTCCGCGGGATCAGCGTGCTGGTGCTTGCCGTCTTCGCCTTGCGCAAACTATGAAGGTCGCCGCATTGATCCGGTGAGCTGCTTCACCCTCCACGGGGATGGAAGTCCGGGAAAGCATGTTGCAGGGCCGCATAGGCATCCCGGGCAGCGCCGGTATCCGCCGGGGGAAGTGCCACCGCGAGTTCCAGATACAGGTCACCTGCCAGGTGTCTGGTTTTACCGGACGATGCACTGGCGGGAATGCCATGCCCTTTGAGCCGAATGGTGCGGCCAAGCTTCCAGTCCGCAGGAATTTTTACCTCGGTCCGGCCAACCGGCGTGCCCACTTCCAGCCAGGGACTCAGCACCGCCTCCCAGGGCGCCAGCAGCAGCGGACCATAAACGTCCCGACCCTTGGTGCGCCAGCTGAAGTCCGGCCTGAAATGCACCGCCAGCAGCAAATCCCCGGCCGGGCCTCCACCAGTTCCGGCGCTGCCACGCCCGGCTAAACGGATCTTCTGGCCTTCGAACACGCCTATGGGAATGCTCACCTGCAACTCGGTGGGTGGCGCGCTGTCACCTGTCTGGCTGTCCACGCTGCGCAAGGAAAGTGTTTTTTGGGCACCCTGGTAGGCATCGCGCAAGTCCAGCGCGATGCTCGCCTCCTGGTCCGCGCCGCGGACCGGGCCACTCGGGCCCTGTCTGCCACGGCCCCGGTTGCCAAACAGCTGCTCAAAAAAATCGCTGTGTGAGCCCGCTGCATCCGACTCGCCTGCACCGTTGGCGAAAGGATAAAAGTCCGACCAGTTGCCGGGCTTTTGAAAGCCCTGCGCACCGGCTCTTGGGTCCTGACCCTGCGGATCATCGCGCTGCGTGCCCAATGTGTCATAGGCTTCGCGCTTTTGGGCATCGCCGAGCACGTCATGGGCCTCGTTGATTTCCGACATGCTTTGCGTGGCCGTGCTGCTCTTGTTCATGTCCGGATGAAACTTGCGCGCCTGCTTGCGGTAGGCCTTTTTGATTTCGTCTGCGCTGGCACCGCGCTCCACCCCAAGCAACTTGTAATAGTCCTTGTATTGCATCGCTACCGATCCGGATACATCAGAACTGCGATTTGAAATAGTTCAGTGAGTGCATGAAGGCATCGCGGACCTTGTCCATCTCCAGTACCAACTTGTCCCAGGAGGCTTCGCCGCTGGCCCGGACCTGCGCAAGTTGCGCCGTAGCCAGCTCCGACTGGTGGCGCAACTTGGAGAGTTCCGAGCGGTAGCTGGCACGGACATCGGCACGCGCGTCGTGCATGCGGGCTTCCAGCGCATCGACTTTGGCGTTGAGTTCATCAAGCTGCAGTTTGACTTTTTCAGCATAGTCTTCACGAACGGTACGCATGGCATTTTCCTTGGAGGTTGAGACAAGCTGGCATCGGCGGGTCCGATAGGGTGCCTGGCTCCATTGCGGATCGTAGGCAGGCCGCGGCGGCCCGTCTGTGCGATGCCGTACCTCCACGCCGCAGCCCTTGCCGTGTGCTGCCGCACAGACTTCCGACCGCCAGCAAATCAGACTTGCCCGCAAGCCATGAGACTGTGCGCCGCGCAGATGCCGGCCCTGTCTTGAGGAAACGTATGTCCCTGCTCTCCATGGAACATAGCTCCGTAGCCTACCGCCTGGATTTCGCGTTGTACACACTGTTATGCGCGGCAAATGCGACGGCTCTGATGTCGTTTCACCCTGCAGGGAGCGCCTGGGAACTGCTGTTGTGGGTTGTGGGTGGCGGCGTGTTGTGGTCATTGCTGGAGTACCTGTTGCACCGGTTTGTGTTGCACGGCGTCGCACCGTTTTCAAACTGGCACGGGCTGCACCACCAGCGCCCGGCGGCGCTGATCGCGTCTCCGATTGCCCTGAGCCTTTCGCTGTTTCTGCTGCTGGCAACTTTGCCCGCCTGGTGGCTGACTGGCGGTTGGCACGCGCTGGCGCTGACGCTTGGGCTGATGAGCGGCTATCTGGTTTATAGCGTGGCCCATCACGCAACCCACCACAGAACACCGGTCTGGATCAGCAATAACGCGTGGATCACGCAGTGCCGGATTCGCCACGCCATGCACCACAGCGCCCACCACCTGAAGGCCCGCGGTGCAATGAGCAAGCCCTGCCACTTTGGTGTAAGCAACAGCCTGTGGGATGAAGTGTTTGGTACGCGTGAGTAGTTACCACCAAATTTGCCGTCAAAGTGTATTTTTTTCCTCCACAACCCTGAATGGATGTCTTCTATGCCCTTCTACCATGCCGTCGTTTTTGTTGACCACCATTGCGCGAGGATCGTGCAATTCGGCTCCGAACATACGCATGAGCAAAAGGTCAACGCCCACTTGCATCTGCGCGGTCAGGACGAACGCAACGAACGCTCCAAACACGAATTCCTTGGCAAAGTCTGCGATGGGTTGATCGGCGTGGAAGAAGTTCTGGTAGTCGGCGGCCATACCGGCATATCCGACTTCAAGCATTACGCGCAAAAGCACCGACCGGCGATCGCTTTGCACATAGCGGGCTACGCGCCGGTGGACCACCCCAGCGACAACGAATTGGTGGCTTTGGCACGACACTGGTTTGCGCATTACCACCAGATGGCGGGCATTTCCGTCTGATTGCAGCCAATGCGCTGCAGCGCACCGTATTTTCCGGGCATCGGCCGCATATTCAAATTTGCCTAGCCTAAAAAACGTCATGCAAAGGAAAATTCCATGAACCATTCTCTTTCCAAAAATCGATCCGCCCGCGCTTCACGCCCTGTGCACAAGTTGCTGGCGGCCTCCGTGTTGCTGTGCTGCGCGCACATGGCCACAGCCCAGACCTCCACAATGGGCCCGATGTCCGCAGGTCAAAGCTACGTGGGCATCAATGCCGGCCAATCCGACTTTTCAAGGCTGGATTCGGGCAACGGCCTGTATTCCACCAGCAGCCATGACACGGCTTACAGCCTGACCTATGGCAATTACTTCCTGGCGCCCAACGTCGGTATGGAAATCGGCTACGACAACTTCGGCAGCGTATCGCGCGGCGGCGGCAGTTCCAAGGCGCAGGGAATCAACATCAGCTTCATCGGCAAGATTCCCGTCGGTACCAGTTTTAACTTCCTGGCCAAGCTGGGTACTACTTACGGGAATACGGACGTTTCGTCGCAGCCCAATTCCGGCGTGGCTTCCGGTACCGAGCAAGGCTTTGACTGGGCTTATGGTGTAGGCGCAGAACTCGTCATCAATCCACAGTGGTCTGCAGTGCTGCAGTATGATGAACACTACCTGAAGTTCGCGGGCACTGATTCGCAGCGGGTCGCCGCAACCACCCTCGGTGTGCGGATGCACTTTTAATATATGAAAAAAACCAGACTCATAGCCACCGCACTGATCTCTTCAGTGCTTGTCATGCAAGTCAGCGTTGGCGCACAACCCTGCGGCAACGGCCGGGAGGGCTGCGATCGCGGCCGCGACGCGGGCCGTGACGGCAACCGGCACGGCCCCCAGGCGCGGGAGCACAACCCGGGCGAGCGCGGTGCCGGACCGGACCATGCTTTTTACCGTGGTGACCATCTGCCGATGAATTACCGCTCACGCCAGTATGTGGTCGATGACTGGCGGGGCCACGGGCTGCACGCGCCGCCGCGTGGCTATCACTGGGTCCAGACCGGTGGTGACTATGTGCTCGCCGCCGTCGCTACCGGCGCAATCCTGGAACTTTTGCTGAACCGTTAAAAATGGCTTTCGGCAGGGACGGTAACGTCCCTGCCGAAGCTATCGGTCACCGGCCAATCATCACCTTGGCAGGACTTTCCCGCTATCGTCGGACAGGACGACTTCAACGCGACGGTTGCTCAGGCGGCCTTCGGCTGACTGGTTATTCCCTACCGGGTAGTTGTCCCCGTATCCGCGTGCGTCAAGCCGGCTGCTGTCGATCCCGTCCATGCGCAGCGCACTGCGGACTGAATCGGCGCGGCGCTCCGAGAGTCGTTGGTTGCTGTCGGCTGATCCCACGCTGTCGGTGTAACCCTCAACCAGGGCCACGCGCAGGGGATAGGCTTTGAGAAAGGCCGCAAGCCGCGACACGCTTTGCTCAGCCGCAGGTTTTAACACCGCGCTGTTGTTGTCAAAAAGCAGGTCACCAATGGTGACAACCATTCCCCGGTCGGTCTGTTTGGCTTTGAGTTCCGCCAGGCGATCCTGAAGTTGAGCAGCGTTGGCATTTGCCGCCTGTGCGTCCTGGCGCGCCAGCGCCGTCTGCGCCATTGCTGCCTGGGCTTGCTGGGTGGCGGAGTCCGCCGCAATCCGGGAATCCTGTGCACTGCGCTGCGCATTTTCGGCCTCCGCGGTACGGGCGATCAGCAGCGTTTGCTGGCGCTGGCTCTGCGCGGCATCGATGGCCTTTTCCGCCTGTCGCTGGCTCGCAGCCGTGCGGGCAATGGCCACTTTTTTACTGGCCATGTAGGCCAGATGATCGACATCAGACCGGCTTCCCTGTGTGGCCCAGATATCGTTGGCCTGATCGAGCGTGGCCTTGGCGTCTCCCAGCTCGGCGCCGGCAAGCGCCGCAACGGACGGCGTGTCCTGAGCGGCCTTGAACTCCGACTGCGCCGCGGTAAGGTTGGCATTCTCGATCGGTACTGATGTGCAGGCCTGCAGCACCGCAACCGCGATGGCGGTGAACAGAATTTTTTGTGGCGTATTCATGGTGGCGACCTATGGCTTGAGATTGTTCTGGATTTCGCTTTGCAGCGCGCGACGGGACTGCGCCAGCTCGCTGGCGGCCTTTTCGGCCTTGACTGCCTGCACTTTTGCCTCTGCTAGCCGGGTGTCCACCAGGGCTTCATCGCTCAAGGCATTGGCCCAGGCCAGATCGCCGGAATCGAGGGCAGTTTGTGCATACCCCAGCCGGTCCCTTGCAGCCTGCATCTCAACCGGCGCAAATTCGTTGGCGCCCATGTTGGCCGCGTGAACTTCGGACTGGCGCGCGAGTTGCAGCTTGTCGCTTTTCAAAGTCGTGTTGGCGCATCCGGCCGAACACGCAAGCATGACAAGCGCCGAAGCCATCCAGGCCAGGCGTTCGAGCGGCCGGCTTGCGGCTGGTTGCACAGCGTTGCCTGCGCGGATGGTGTTCATGGGATTTCCTTTCCTATTATTTTTTGTGGATCGGAGAAATTTTTGTGCCTTCAATACTCAAACTCGCCATCAGGCCCTGCTGGTCAAAGATGAAGGCATAGGCGTCGTCCTTGAGGGTCGTCGTTGACAGGTTTTTTGCGGCCCCCTCGTCAACCACAACGACAGTCGGGCCAACGCCAATTTCCCAGCCTTTTGACTTGTTGAGATATTGCACCGCCCTTTCGTTCATCAGGAACACGACATAGCCGTAGGACTCTGCGCCCGCTTGCCAACCCCAGGAGGCCGATACCGAGTTGTAGTAGCCGGCGTGTTTGCCGCCACGT
>CAIOLZ010000303.1 GCA_903859265.1 uncultured beta proteobacterium | reverse complement strand
TGGTCGGGTTGGTCCCGGTGAAGGCGCGCATCCGCGATATCGCGGCGCTGCTGGTGATTGACAAGTTGCGGACCAACCTGGGGCTGACCAGCCAGGCACCGAGTTTGCACATGTGCTTCAGCGGCAACCCGGGCACCGGCAAAACCACAGTGGCCATGCGCATGGCGCAAATCCTTTACCGGCTGGGCTACGTGCGCAAAGGCCACCTGGTATCGGTCACCCGGGACGATCTGGTGGGCCAGTACATCGGGCATACCGCGCCCAAGACCAAGGAAGTGCTCAAACGCGCCATGGGCGGCGTGTTGTTTATTGACGAAGCCTATTACCTGTACCGGCCGGAAAATGAACGTGATTACGGACAGGAGGCGATCGAGATATTGCTGCAGGTGATGGAAAACCAGCGCGACGACCTGGTGGTGATTCTGGCGGGTTACAAGGACCGCATGGACACCTTTTTTCAGTCCAACCCCGGCATGAGTTCACGCATCGCGCACCATCTGGACTTTCCTGATTATTCGGTGCACGAACTGCTGCACATTTCCCAAAAAACACTGGCTGCGCAAAACTACCGCTTTGGCGATGGCGCGCAGGACGCGTTTGAGCAATACCTGAACCTGCGAATCACGCAGCCGCACTTTGCCAACGCACGCAGCGTGCGCAACGCGCTCGACCGCGCGCGCCTGCGTCAGGCCAGCCGTCTTTTCGCAGACCGCGACCGCCAGCTCACTGCCGACGACTTGACGACGATTGAAGCGCAGGACATCCTCGGCAGCCGGGTGTTCCAAGCGACAAAAAAGTAGGTACTTTTCTGCGGGGGGGTGCGCTTAAAGCCCCAGAGCCTTGCGCAGTTCGGAGCGCGCGGCCTCAAAGTCGGCCATGAAAGTCGGACTCGCCAGGAGTGTGGCGGCCATGGCGCTGCCCGCCCTGCGACCCGCTTCCAAGTCATTGGGGTAATGCATGCCGCCAATGATTCTGCTTTGGGCGTAATCGTTGGCGCGTTCAAAAATTTCATTGCGCTTTTCCGGCACCATGCTGCTCAATATGACCGCCATCATGGTGGAGCGGGAGGTGTGTCCCGAAGGATAGGAGTTGCTCGACGATGGCTTGACAAGTGCCTTGATTTCGGGGTTGTTCAGAAACGGACGGATGCGGCCAAAGTAGGACTTCACCGGATCCACAACGGCGTCCTCGGTCTCGCCGATGCGTGCAAAGACATGGGTGGTAACGGGCAGGTTCGCCGGTTGGAACTGCGCCCCCATGACGCTTGAGAACATGGCGTACACAGTTTCTTCCGAATCCTTGTTCGCAAGCGCAATACGCTCCGGGCTCGCAGCTTTCTGGATCGCAATCACCTGGGCCTGCTGTTCCTTGTCCTGCGGGCTTCCGTTCAAAACCGGGGTGGGCAGGAAGGGGATGATATTGAGCTGCTTGGTAGTCAGATAGGGCAACTCCCCGGCAAACAGGCTGGTGCCCAGCAGCAGTACGGCGAGCAAGGAGAATTTGGTCAGGCGCATGGTTTTTCAGCAAAAAATAGTGGATGGTAATTACAGCGCTCGAATATTTCAAATTCGTGAAAAAACAATATCAGGGGTCAACTGACCGCCCGTGCTATCCATGCTTGGCAACTTATCTTTTTAAACTTGGCCACATTCGAGTTAGCACCTGGTCTTTGCGCACGAAGTGGTGCCACAGCGCTGCTGCTGCGTGCAGGGCGGCAGTTGCCAGCAAAATATTGGCGAGCAAGCCATGAAATTCCACGGCGTTGTGGCGCAATTCGCGATTGGCCGGGTCAAAAGCCGGCACCGTGATGAGCCCGAAAATCGTGTCGCCACGGAACCAGACGCAGGCTATTCCCACAATGACAATGGCGGCCATCAGGCCATAGAGCAGGTAATGGGCTGCCGTGGCCGCTGTGCCCGCGATGCCGGTTTGAGCGGCAGGCAACTGCGTTCCACGCGTTTTGCGCCAGCAGATGCGCGCGACCAACACCACTCCCAAAGCGGCACCCACCACAATATGCAGGCTGCGCACAAGCATCCGCGGATCCCCTTTGGGGAACCAGTCGATGATTTGCCCGACGAGCCAGAGTGTCAGTACCAGTACAGCGGAAATCCAATGAAAGGCAATTGAAGGTTTGTCGTAGGAATTCATAAAGCTATCCGGCACGGTTGGAAACTGGAATTGATGGGATTGGCTATGTGGCTATTGGCCTAACCGTTGCACAGCACGAACGGCTGTACCTGCACAGGATTTTAGCCAGCATGTTTGGTGCGCAGGCGCACGCTGTGGCGGCGGTGTTATACCAGCAGTTGTGCGGCGATACTGCTGTTAATCAAGGAGCAATTGATGTCCGTTGACTGGATACATTTCACCCCGTGGCGGTCTCTTGGCGGCGGCATTCTCATTGGCGTCGCTGTAGCCATTCTCATTCTTTTCAACGGCCGTATTCTGG
>CAIOLZ010000302.1 GCA_903859265.1 uncultured beta proteobacterium | reverse complement strand
TATTGCCTGTGAATATGCGGCGCGCTATCCCGACCAGGTCAAGGCCGTCTGGCTGCTCGACGCCGCCGGCACTGCCGCCGCACACGACTCTCCCATGCTGCGGCAATATCTTGCCACTGGCGAGTCGCCACTGCTGTTGCGAAGCCAGGCCGACGTGGCACGGTTAATCAGCAGCACCATGGCACGCCCTCCGTACTTTCCCGGCTTTTTGAAGCGCACGCTCGGTGCCCGCGCCGTGGCCGATTACCCATTGCATTGCGAGATCATGAAGGACCTCGGCCACAACTCACCCATGCTTGAAGCCCAGTACACCACATTGCCCACGCCGGCGCTGATCGTCTGGGGCGCGGAGGATGGCATTTTGAATCCGGCCGCTGCCCGGACCCAAGAGCGGCTGTTCCCACGCCATCAGACCATTGTGATGCAAGGGATTGGGCACCTGCCAATGCTGGAGGCGCCCGCCCAGACGGCCAAGGACTTCCTGAAGTTTGCGCGAACGTTGCCGGCCTAACGCTTCAAAGTGAAATCCAGGGCACCGTCGTCAATGGCTTCATCGAGCAGAAGGGTTTTGTCCACTTCGTAGGCATGGCTTACGCGCCAAGGACCACTGCGTCCCTGGCGTGGCAGTTCGTTAACGTCGCGCAGCACATAACCAGAGGAGAGTGAGCTCATGACATTGCCTATGTCCAGTTGTCCTGCGGGCGCGCGCGGGATTGCGCAGACGATCCCCTTGGCATCCATGTAGTTGAGAAGCCGGCATACATAGCGCGAAGCGATGTCCGCCTTGAGCGTCCAGGAGGCATTGGTGTAGCCAAATATGAACGCCATATTGGGCAGGTCCTGCATTAAAACCGCGCGGTAGCTAAGAAGTTCATGCATTGCTACAGGCTGTCCATCGCGCGTAATTTCTATACCGCCAAAGGTCTTGAGGCGAATGCCAGTGGCGGTGACCACGATGTCGGCATGCAGCACCTCGCCGGATTTCAGCAAGATGCCTTGCTCGGTGAACGACTCAATCTCGTCGGTAACGATCGAGGCCTTACCCGACTTGATGGCTTTGAAAAGGTCACCATCGGGCACCACACACATACGCTGGTCCCAAGGGTTGTAGCTGGGCGTGAAATGGCGCATATCCACGTTATCGCCCAAGGCCTTCTGGATCGGGCGCAACATAAA
Source organism: uncultured beta proteobacterium (assembly GCA_903859265.1). Classification (GTDB taxonomy): domain Bacteria; phylum Pseudomonadota; class Gammaproteobacteria; order Burkholderiales; family Burkholderiaceae_C; genus Allorhodoferax. The sequence goes on along the minus strand of CAIOLZ010000302.1, from coordinate 7,615 downwards.
CTTTCGCATGGCGTCAGGCCAGCGTTTGGAGCCCTTATAAAGTGCACGCTGCAGCAAGATGTAGGTTCGGCGCAAGGTGCCATAGATCCAGCGTGCGGGCAGGACCCGCCCTAGCCTCGCAATCACGCGCTCCAGATTGGGTGCGATGAAGTAGTAGGTCGGTGAGCGCTGCAACATGGTGACATGCGCCGCATGGGCCGCCATAGCCGGGACAATCGTGACGGCCGTGGCACCGCTACCTATGACAACCACTCGTTTACCCATGTAGTCCAGATTCTCAGGCCAGAATTGCGGATGAATACTTTGCCCCTTGAAGCGATCCACACCGGGGAACGCGGGGAGGTGACCCTGGTCGTAATCGTAGTAACCGGTGCAACTCACAAAAAAGCAGCATGTGAATACGTGGGTTTGGCCAGTAGATTCCTGCAAGGCCGTGATCGTCCACCGGTTCTGATCGCTGGACCAAGAGGCCTTGAGGATTTTCAAACCATAACGGATATGTCGGTCCACGCCATATTCCTTAGCGGTATCTTTGACGTATTCCCGAACTAGCCGGCCTTCGGATAGCACCTTGGGAGACATCCATGGCCGAAAGGCGTATGCGAACGAAAACATGTCCGAGTCGGACCGCACGCCGGGGTAACGAAACAAGTCCCATGTGCCCCCGATGGCGTTTCGCCGCTCTAGGATGACGTATTCCTTGCCTGGCGACTCCTTTTGCAGATGGCAGGCCATGCCGATGCCTGAAATACCTGCCCCGACAATCAGAACATCAAAATGTTCGCTCATAACAGTCCCTGTCCAATGCCAGTCGCAATGCTTATCCCGAACGGATCATTGCCGTGGGACCTAGTGTAGTTACTCTCACTAAAAGCCATCAAAAAAGGCCCACCCAAGTGAGCGCTTTTTGTTGCGTATTGGCGCGTGCTTATTGGTCGCGCGAGAAGTTTCCACTCCCTGGCGCCCGCCGATGCCAAGCTCGCACTCACCCAGGGTGCGTTGGACGCCTGGGCGACCTTTGATACAGGCTTTAGCCTGGGTTAAGGCTAGTACGGCACATTGCCTTCAATCGTGGTGCGGTAGAGCTTGCGCCGCAAATGGTCAGGCGTGCCGGCTGCCAGATGGGTGACAGAGCGGTTGTCCCAGAAAACCATGTCATGGTCCTGCCACTGGTGCCGATACACCAGTTCTGACTTGGTGGTGTGGGCAAAAAGAACTTTCAACAACGCGTCACTTTCGTCGGGCGATACACCCAGGATGCGCGATGTGAAATGCTCGCTGACAAACAGCGCCTTGCGACCTGTTTCGGGGTGGGTCCTCACTACCGGATGGGCCACCGGCGGCACTGCGTCGATTTGCGCCTGCGAAAGCTTGGGCCGCCACGGGCTGCGCTCACGCAGGGTTTCGTACTGGGTCAGGTAACTGTGCTCAGCCTGTAGATCGGCCACCCGTGCTTTCAATTCCTCGGGCAAGGTTTCCCATGCGAGGTGCTGATTGGCAAATAGCGTATCGCCGCCTACTGAGGGCAATTCCTGTGCGTGCAACATGGAGCCCAGGCTGGGCGTCACCAGATACGACAGGTCAGAATGCCAGAACACACCAGCATCGCCCAGTCCGATGGGTTTGCCGTGTTCTTTGATGTTGGACACCCGAAGAATTTCCGGATAGCCCGGCAACTGAAAATCCTTGAGAACGTGAATCTGCAGAGGTCCGAAGCGCTTGCTGATGCGGATTTGGTGCTCCGGCTGAATGTGCTGTGCGCGAAACACCAGCACATGGTGGTCCAGGTGGGCCCGATGGATCGCTGCGAAATCCTTCGCATCCAACTCCCGGGTTAAATCCAGCCCGATGACTTCCGCACCCAGAGGGCCCGGCAAGGGTCGTATCTCAAAATGTTGTGCCACGGCTATGTACTCAAAACTACAGGCGGCATGGTGACACGTTACAAGCAGGGCGCCGCAAGCAGCTAAGAAGGATTTGGTGCATGCTTATTCACTTTTCGATTGAGCGGCAGTGCTTTCAACGCCAATCTCACAACATACTCACCCGGGCACAGCCCGTGCCATGGAAAGGAAACATTCATGAAGTCTCTGCTTGCCGCTTTGTTGACCGCACTGCTGGCTCTGGGAGCACAGGCGGACGAGTTATTGCGCGAGGTCATCGCCAGCAGCGACCGCACGCCAGCGTTTACCGCCCGTGATGCTTGGCGTCACCCGTATGAGACCTTGACCTTTTTTGGAATCCGCGCGGACAGCACGGTGATTGAACTCAGCCCGGGCGGCGGCTGGTACACCGAAATCCTGGCACCCTATTTGCGGGATAAAGGCCAACTCATTCTGGCTGCCGATGACCCACAGTCCACCAAGCCGGAGTCCGTCAAAAGCCTGGAGCGGCTGCAAGCCAAACTTGCGGCCAGTCCGCAGCGCTATGACAAAGTGGTCTTGAGCGTGTTTGCACCGCCCGCCAAGCTGGATTACGCAACTCCCGGCAGCGCCGATCTGGTGCTGACTTTTCGCAATGTGCACAACTGGATGGTCGATGGCGATGCGGGCGTGCGGGGCGTGTTCGAGAGCGCGTACAGGAGCCTCAAAAAAGGCGGGGTTTTCGGTGTGGTCGAGCACCGCTTGCCAACTGATCGCGCGCAGGACGCGACCAGTAGCACAGGCTACGTACATCAGGACTATGTCATCCGGATCGCGAAAGAGGCTGGATTTCAGCTTTCGGCGCAGTCCGAAATCAATGCCAACCCCAAAGACACGGCCGACCATATTGGCGGCGTGTGGGCATTACCGCCGACCTATGTCAACAAGGATGTGGATCGCGACAGGTACCAGGCGATCGGCGAAAGCGACCGAATGACACTGAAGTTCGTCAAGCCTTGATGGACCTGGCGCCTTAGAGCCCGCCGGAATATCCGGTGTTCACGGCATCAGAAACCAGCAGGCCGCCATCGGTCAGAGTATGCATTTCGGTACGCGGGGTGCATTGCGGCTTGCGATGGCCAGAATCCAATCTTGAGAGCCCGAAAGCCGCCCTCTGCGACTCCTATCTAACGCTGCAACTCGGTCGGCCACCGCATCGGCCGATCAGGTAAGGCCAACGGCTGCTTTCTGGCGATGTGATCTCAGGTCTGTTGTCCGGGTTGGGCTGATTGCCGCCGTTCAGATTACTGTACTGCCTGACTGATAAACGACATGGCCCATTTCTCCGCCAGGTCTGAACTTGGGAATGTCTTGCACGGTATGCCCCCATCGTTAACGTACTTCTCAAAAAGCGGGGCCATTAATTTAGCTCCTTCAACCTCTGGACGAAACACAAATGCAATGCAGGCGGGCGCTATGTTCAGTTGGAGGACTAGCTTGGCCATTTCCCTAAGGGTCCCAAGAACTTCATAGGAAGCAAGTGCGCTTTCCTCAAACACAGCAATGTTTACCCATTTTCCTTTTGAAGTCATCACCGGGAAAAGGCTCTTGACCAGCGTTTCCAGTGCAGTCACGAGCTCAATGTTGAACGGCCCCCAAGCCTTTGTAAAAAGGATGTTGCCCTGTTCTTCATACTCGACTCGCCCATGTGGTCTGAACCTGCCGGGTTCTACTCCGTCGGTGGAATAAACGTTTTTGGTCATGAGAAATTACTCCAAAAAGTCAATTTTTGGACGCCTGCGTTGTATTACGGATTCAGTCTTACTGAAATTGTGAACAATTGGCGTAAAAACCGAGGTGCATTGAAGGGGCGTAAGCCATAAAAATAGGGAGAAAAGAAATCAAATTTTATAAGCAAGCACGGAGTCGCCACGACAACCACATCAGTCTGTCACGAAATGAGACGACAACAGAAATCAAATAAATTCTTTACACCATGTTTTTTGCCCCATTGCCGTGCGGCTCGCTGCGCGCATTCGGTGTGACGGGCATAGTCGCCAGCAATCTCTTGGATTGCTTGCATGATTTCGTTCGGTGTGGATTCGTCATAACAACGTGAGGAACCGAATCCATGCAGCCGGAAGGCGCTTAGAGTTCCAGCTGGGAGCACCAGTGGAATGCCGTTCGCGATCGCGTTGCAAGCAATACCCGAAGTTCGATGAAGATAACGACTGCGGTCCATCGGGCATACCACCATGTCGCACTCTTTCATCAGCTGCCCGAGGTCATCTGCATAACCATTCACGAGACGCACTCCAGGCAATGATCCGTCGATTCTGAATTGACCCCTTGTGTCATGTATCAGTACTTTGTAGCCGGCCTGCAAGAGCAACTGTGACAACGTGGGAATGAGAGACCCGCCCCGCTCTTCTCGTTGATGGCCAAAAAATCCAATCGTTTGAGGCTTAACGTAGTAATCTGATTTACAACAACCGCCAATCGGCATAGGCATATCCATTACAGGCCAGTCCCCGAGGTAGCTTTGGAGAAAACCACCTATCAGCGGGTCCATAGCACCAATCGTGATATCGCGATTGCAAAGATTAGCGGCAGCATTTCGCCATATTTTGGTGGTACCGGGACGCTCAAAGAAGGGGTCGTGATGGACCAAACCGACCGTGCGAGGAGTCGTCCTCAACATTGAAACTGCCAAAAGGCTTTCAGCCGTCAGCGTTGGAAAAAATACCAGGCCGGATGTTGATGTTTCCTCTAGCGCAGTTGCCAAGCATCGGGCATGCTCCTCGATGTGCCATTGCGAGGCCAAGGACGGTGGCCCGGGCAGTTTGTAATACGCCACACCTAACTGGTCAAAGTATTGCACGACCTCGCCAGATGAGTCATTCGCCCCCCACACGCGGATATCGAAACCTGCCTGCTTAAATTCGCGGGCCATTTGAAAGCAAAAGTCAAAATAGTGTCCGGTACGCTCTCTGAGATTGTCATCAACGATATCTATACGAATCATGGTTAAGAGCGAACCTTAGCGCCATTTTTCGAATGGCAGTTCAGTGTGAAAGTTGCCGGGTATTTTCCCCCATACATGGTCTCCCTGTGAGATTCGTGCAGAGCCGGCCACATCTGACAATTCCTTTCTGGGCGCAGCTTATTGGTCAGTAGGCTTTGGTTTTAGGTCGAAAGTAAACTGCAGAATCGCTTGAAACTTGGATTGCCGTTGGGATTCATCTGCAAAAACAGCTCAACTGAAGGCGACTTTGTATGTTGCTGTGTACATGAGCCCTTGTGGCCGGTTTTGCAAATAACGAATCTTGCCTATGGCACTTGATCGCTTGCTTCAATGTGGTGCGACTTTTGCATGTACTCATGCGACCTTTTTAAGAATTTATCAGAATGTCCCTCGCCACCTCCATTGTTGCTCCGCGCATGCAGTCGCTTCAAAAGCTGCAAAAGTCACTCAAACGGTTGGACCTCAGCTGGAAAGTCATTGAGACCACCGCCCGCGTGGTGAGCCCGCCGGAGTCGACAGGATTCATCGCAACGCTGGAGCACACGCGGTCGGCCTTTAGCCGACTGGCCAGCGAGATGGTGGAACAAATCGCGCAGACCCACATCGTGAATTGCCAGCGCGATCTGGCGTCCCAGGCACAGGTTGCGATCGATATTTTGGTGCGCAACCTGTTTGAACGCACTGCCGATGTCGGATTTATTGCGACCGATGGTCCGCTGGTCGATTACGTGTTGGCACCTGAAGCTACAGACCCCTCCGAAATGCGCGCAAGGCTGGCGCAATACCGCAACAAATACACGGTGTACGACGACATATTGGTATTGGACAAGTTTGCGCAGCCCTTGGTGTCACTTCAGCCAAGACGGGCAACAACAGTTCATGCGCCAGCGTGGTGGGCACGTACCATGTCCAACAGTGGTTATGTCGAAGTGTTCGGCTCCAGCGGATTTTTTAATGGTGCGGGCGATGTACTTTTGTACGCAAACAGCATCGTCGCCCCATCGGGCGATGTATGCGGTGCGGTGGTACTGAAATTCGATTTGCAATCCGAACTGCACTCCATTTTTAAAGCCCTGCATCGCGACAACGCCGTCATCCTGCTCGTTGATGACCGCGCGCGGGTAGTGGCAAGCAGCGACGTCACGCAAGGGTTCAAGTCTGGCGAATCCATCGATTTGCCGACCACACCTTCGGACCAGCCCCCGACCTGCACCATCCTTGGTATCAAATACCTTTTTGCCCACTGCACGACGCGGGGTTACCAAGGCTATGCCGGTCCGGGGTGGACAGCGCTTGCCCTGGTGCCGCTGGACGCAGCGTTCAGTACGTCGGCAGCCCTTGAATCAGGTGCACCGCGGGCAAGTGAGATCGAGATTGAACTCGACAACCCCCAACTGCAGGACATCATTGCACGCGCCCGGGCGATCGAAAAAGACCTCAACCGCGTGATCTGGAACGGCAAGTTGCAAGACTCCGGTAGCCGCTCGGCTTCTGCCTTGGGGCCCGTGTTTGCCGAAATCGGACGCACCAGTTTCCTGACGATATCAGCGTTTGATGGCGCGATTCTGGAACTCAAGCAACTGCTCATGGCGGGCCGCCGCACGGAACTGGCTTCACACGCTGCGCTGGCCGTCGATATCATGGATCGCAACCTTTACGAGCGCGCGAACGACTGCCGCTGGTGGGCCCTATCTGAAGAGTTTGCGGAGATCCTCGACACGCTGGAGCGCGAGCCCTCGGCTCTTGCCAGTCAGCGCGCTGCTGAAATATTGGCGCACCTCAACAGTCTCTACACGGTGTACCAACGTGTGGCGCTGTTTGACCGTCAGGGGCGCATTGTGGCCGTCTCCAAAGATGCACAAACACTGTCGCCTGCTGCAGTAATCCCGCCTGCGTTGCTGCAAGGCACGCTGTCCTTGAGGGGCACTCAGGCCTATACCGTGTCGGGCATGGAACCGCATGCGCTGGCTGACGGGGATGCCACTTATCTCTATTGCGCGCCTATTTACAACGCTGGTCAGACCGTTGCGCTGGGCGGGATCGCACTGGCTTTTAATTGCCGCGCGGAACTCCAGGCCATGCTGCAGGATTCTCTGCCAGTGGGTGCTGCAACCCTCGGTTTTTTCATGGCGGAAGACGGTAAAGTATTGGCGAGTACTGACGGTGCAGTCGCGGTCGGTGACATACCGGAATTCGCCGCGAAGCTGGGACAGTCAGAGAACAATTCTGGAATCGAGCCGCTTTTGCAGTGGAACGGACAGACCTACCTGGCGGGCCTGGCGCAAAGCAAAGGCTACCGGGAATTCAAGGTCAGCGACGGGTACCGGGACCCCGTGCGCTCGGTGCTGTTAACGGCTGTTGAGCCAAGCCCGGCTCCCCCTCAAGGGCATACGCTTCCCCGACCGTCCATCCATCGCAATGCAGCGACACAGCAGTACGGGATCGTTCAGTGTGGACGCATGCTATTTGCATTGTCCAGCGCGCATGTGGTGGAGGCGGTGTCAACAACCGACCTGACCGCGCCGGCTGCGGCTTCGGACTCCTTGGGGCTTATGAAGTACGCCAGCGCCGGTCAGTTGGCGGTTCTCCCCACTTACGACAGTTGCAAGCTAACCGGCCAGGACCCGATTAGCGACGTATCCAAAGCGGTAGCGATCATTCTCCGGGGAGCGCATCAGAATATTGCGCTTCTGGTAGACCGGCTGGTGGACGTCATCGAATGCAATGC